>CADATP010000044.1 GCA_902790935.1 uncultured Lachnospiraceae bacterium
TCTCTTAAAGAGTCTTTCCTGAAAGCTCCGGAAGGGTATTCAAATTCAGAGGTATCTCGGATAATAGAAGAGAATTTTGACACTGAGGATGTTCAAGATACTTCGGATATTGAGAAGCCCAATATTATTGTTATTATGAATGAGTCCCTGACCTACCTTGATTACTTAGGAGAGGTAGAGATGACGGAGGATCCGCTTGCAAAGCTTAAAGCTATGGATGAAAACTGCGTTAAGGGAACGCTGATTTCCTCAATATACGGAGGAAATACTCCCAATTCCGAGTTTGAGTTTTTGACGGGTTGTTCGCTGGCCTTCCTCCCTCAAGGTATTGTTACTTATCAGCAGCTTATTGACAGCGAGCTTCCGACTTTTGCTACGCATCTGAAAGATATGGGGTACACAGCTTCTGCCATTCACCTATACAACCCTGAGTACTTCAGCAGATCCAGAATATATCCTCTTCTTGGGTTTGACGAGTTTGAGAATCTAAGTAATACTGATATCGATGTTACTTTTGCGGGCGATTATACAACTGATGCAAGCTCATTTGAGGCGATTGAGAGAAAATACGAGGAAAAAAAGGGAAAACCCTTCTTTGCTTTTTGTGTCACGGTTCAAAACCATGGCGGATACTGGCATCAGCAAACGGATGTGAGGCTGACCAATATAGTCAGCGACCACGCGGACGATTACGCCAGCCTTTTGAAAAAGACGGATGATGCCTTTGCTGATTTGATCGAGTATTTTGAAAATGTTGAAGAGCCTACGATCATCGTTATGTTCGGAGACCACCAGCCAAACATCGGCGGTGAGTTTTATGAACAGATTTGGCAAAACAGTTCATATACGGACGAAGAACTGACATACTTAAAGGCAAAGGTTCCTTTTATCATCTGGGCTAATTACGATATCGAAGAAAAGCAGATGGGAGAGATGAGTATAAACTATCTTGGCCCTACTGTAATGGAAACAGCGGGGCTGCCCCTTTCCGGATATCAGACCTTTGTAGGCGGGCTCAGAGAAAAGGTCCCTGTTGTAAGCGGAATAGGGTTTGTGGATGATTCAGGAAGGCATTTTAAAGATGTTTCTTCTTCGGATTATTATAGTAACCTTAGAGAATATGAGTTTTTGCAATATAATTATTTAAAGGGTAATAGTAAAGATCCCTTTTATGAGTGATTGTATATGGGAGTGGAGAAGTAAAACTGTAAAATGACATCAACTAAAAAGGTCAAAAACAGTATAATCCTAAAAACAATCTTTATGGCTCTTGTCCCTGTCCTGGTATGTGTTTTCTACTGCCTGGTCAGGGGGGAGTCTGTTTTTCGTCTTTATATCCCTAATGTAGTTAATAATGATTCTCTTTTTTATTACAAGCTGACGGAAGGGATTGTATCCGGAGGCATACCCAAAGGTTACTTTGGATACAATGAGTCAAAGGCGATGTACGGAACCTTTGCCTCCTGGAATCCCGCTATTGTAGCGTACTGGGTTATTTGGGGGAAGATATTTGGCTGGAATTTCGGATCTGTTATAATAAGTAATATTTTTGCTTTTTCAGCCTCCCTTGGCGCGTTTACTTATCTCGTAAAGCCTAAGTGGAGAAGTATTTTTGCTTTCTTTTCTTTGATGATTCTTTTTCCGGCGCTGTCGGTTCATACTTTGAACGCTTTGGCGGAGACGGTAATCGGGGCGGTTGTAATTCTATATTTTGCTTTTGCCATAAGGGAGGCGAGGATAAAGCAAAGTAAGGTTAATACGGCGTTTATGCTGGGTGCGAGCTTTATTCTTACGCTGATAAGACCCTATATGATCCTCTTTTTCTTCCTGCCTTGTTTTTATATGGCCAAAAGAAGTAAGGCAAAGGCTTTTATAATTAGTTTATCTCTTGCCGGTATTTCGTTTATCGGATATTTCCTGATGGGTAAGTTCCTCACAAGCGAATATATTTATCCCGTTTACAATATGACTGCGATTGAAAAGCTTTTTTCGGGAGATATCAGGGGAAGCCTTGTAGCTGTAAAGTATGCGGCTATGTATACGCTTCCGGAGATAGGGCAGTTAATTAAAAATGCCTTTGGATTCGGTATGACGGTCGGAACGCAGTACTTTGTTTCTCTTTTGACGGCTGTTTTCCTCTTGATTTACGTTTTGTTAAGCAAAAAAGAAAAGACAGGTCCGATACTTCTTTTCCAGGCGATATTTGTATTTGTGCTTTTTTTGGCTGTTGTACTAATCTATCAGACAGGCAATGACGGTGGAAGACATTTTTATATTTTCGCCGTAACGGGCTGCCTTCTTTTATGCATGGAATGTGAAGGGGTAAAGAAGTGGATTATGTCCGGAATCCTTTTAGCTTTTCTTGCGATATTTGCAATAAGAGGTTCCTTCTATCCGACTGATTATGATGCGGCCTTTGAAAATCCTGAATTAAAAGCACAGATTGAGTACTGGGATAAAACCTTTGAAGAAAAAGGCGTCGCTGCATCAAAAACCATCGGTTACGAGAATACCGTTGCCTGGGTTTTGACGGATAATGCGAACGGAGAGTATGTTGTTACGCATTTTAATGAACTCTACTCGCTGCCGAAAGGGATGGGTATAAGCTGCTGCGAATATATGTATGTTTTGAATAATTTCTCTGACCTTAAGAGCGGATATATTGCGGTATGCCCCGGAGGGGATATAGAGAAGATGTGTAAAGAAGCGGGATTTATCGAGATCGGAAGGACGGAAAAACTGGTGATTTATGAAAGACTTTATACTAAAGGGAATTAAAGACAAAAGAAGAATAGGATACAGCCTCTTTACCGGAATCGTATTCGGTTTATTTTTGGTACTTGGATACACTTTAAAAAAGTACGATAGGCTGGATTTTACGGATGCAAAGCTTTATATATCGCTTGTTTTGCTTAGTGCTGCAGTCTTTGTTTTGAGCTTTATATTCCTTGGGTTTACCGGGTTTAAGTTTAAGTCCGGTAAAGTCCTTTTGTCGAAGACGAGGAGAATTACGGTGCTTATCTGCGCGATATTTATGTACGCAGCTTGGCTTATCCAACTTATAGGCGTCTTCCCGGGATTTTTTAACTATGACGCCGCTCAGCAGTGGCAGATATACGCGGAGAGTGTTGTTACAGCCCACCACCCGGTTATACATACTTATATTGTCGGTTGGCTGATACATCTTTCTTTTAATGTTTGGAAAAATGCGCTGGTCGGTTGCTTTATCTATTGTCTTATCCAGATGCTGATCACGGCCTGGGCATATTCCTCTATAATCTCATTTTTACTTAAAAGAGGATTTGGAAGAATCTTTGCCGCGCTGGCAAGCCTTTGGTTTGCGCTTTTTCCGACCTGCGTAATGTGCGTACTTAGCGTTACGAAGGATAGCCTTTTTACGCCATTTTTGATCTTTTTTATACTCGGGACGATCGAATTTTTATCGCTGAAAAAGGGCGAGAGCCTTAAATGGTACAAGGCACTCGGCTGGTACGTTTCAGCTTTCTTTACCGCTGTTTTGCGTAACAATGCGCTTTATATCGTTGTGCCTTTTATAATCTATCTGATTGTAAGGTGCAGGCAGTACAAGCAGATTTGGGGGATGCTGGGAGTTTTGACGGCCCTTGTTATCTACCTTGGCCCTGTTACAAAGGCTGTAACTGTAGAAGGGGTAAAGGAAAGAGAGTACCTTTCGGTTCCGGTTCAGCAGGTGATGCGAGTATATCATCAGCATAAGGACGAGCTCTCCGAGGAGGATATAGAACTTATAGAAAACACCTTTGAGAGTGGAGCTTTACTAGCGTATATTCCAAAGATAGCGGATGTAGCCAAGGGTAGCATCAGACAGGAATTTCTTGATGCAAACAGGAATGAAATCGCTTCACTTTGGCTTAAACTTTTAAAGAAGTATCCTGCCGAGTATATAGAGAGTTTTCTTATCGGAAACAGCGGTTTTTGGTATCCCTGGAGTACGCTTGTTTTAAATGCCAACGGGGGAGAGGGGTATTACGTTTGCAGGTCATATCTCCCGGTATACGAGAGACCGCAGATATCCGTAATATCGGCGTATTTTAAGCATTTTGAAAACGCTTCGATCGTTTGCAACAATCCGCTTACTATGTGGATCTTCGCTCCGGCGACATACTTCTACATCTTTTTCCTTAGTCTGATTTATATGCTCTACAGGAAACGGATTGAAGGTG
Organism: uncultured Lachnospiraceae bacterium; assembly: GCA_902790935.1. GTDB lineage: Bacteria > Bacillota > Clostridia > Lachnospirales > Lachnospiraceae > AC2028. Next base: position 4,203 of record CADATP010000044.1, read on the forward strand.
AGATCTTTGTTATGGTATTTCTTATTTGGCTGACTTTCCTGCTGGGCCCTGTAGCTCTTGTCAGGTATGTGGGATTCCTGTACGCGCTTGTACCGTTGGAAATCGGTCTTATAATCAAGAAATAAAGGCCTAAAAGGTTAAGAATTGTTAAGAATATGAAAGCCCCTGTATCGTTGAATACAGGGGCTTTATATGTTATAATTCGAAGTAATTATGGGTAAAAATTTATATTCTAATAACAACATAACTGAATACGGAGATGACTTTGAAGGCTTCGAGGAAGTTCCGGGATACTTCGAGATGACAAGGGAGATGGACCTTAGCGGAAAGCTCCCTGAAGAAACCTACTCTGAAGAGACTTTTTCGGATGATGAATTTGCCGGAGAAGAGTTTGGTGAGGAGTCCTTTACTGAGGAAACTGAGTATGAAGAAGACTACCAGGAAGCTGAGTACGAGGGAGGCTCAGAATACGTAGAGGAAACTCAGGATACCGAAGAGACTAAGGATTTCGAAGAGATTTCGGAGCATGATGAACCGGGCTCTGAGGAAAACTTAGATTATGAGAACCTCAGATATACCGAGGAGGAGCTGAGGGAGAGCGCTTCTTATGAGGAGGAAGCTTTAGGCGAAGAGATTCCCGCGGATGCAGCAGAGGAGTATGGTGAGGCTATCTACGAAGAAGAGGCGGCGTATGCTGAGGAGCCTCAGTATGAAGAAGTAATCCCTGAGGTGACTTACGAGGATGATACGGTATACGCTGACGAACCTCAGTACGAAGAGGAACCCGTAGCGTATGAAGAAGAGGCGGCTTATGCTGAAGAGCCTCAATACGTAGACGAGCCTCAGTACGCTGAGGAAGAATCTCTCGATGACGACTTCGACTTCGAGGACGAACTTGACCAAGGCTACGCATCTGCTGCAGCGGCAAGACACTACAACGGAGCGCAAAGCGCAGGTTTTGGCGGAGACAGCCGTGGGAATGCAAAATCCGGCAACTCCCACTACGAGAGGCTAAAAAACAGCGGCCGTCCCAACAGATTTGAATCCATCGATAATGATGATGCCGGCCCTATGGGAGGTGTAGGCGGCGGCCTTTCGGCGTTTTCCAAGATGATGATCGCAATGGCAGCAGCTGTAGTTGTACTGATAGTTATAACCGTCGGTGCGCTTTTTGCGACGGGAAATAATATTTTCTCTACAAAGTCAAAGGCCGGAAACGGCATCGTTAAAAATGCTGAGCTTATGGGAGCCGGAGCTTCAATCTCCGAATTGGACGGAATAGGCCTTTCCGGACTCGATAAAGCGTATCTTTTAAAGATAGCTGAGATTGAAGACAAGGAAGCCGCAGCAGCCGAAGCGGAAAGGCTTGAACAGCTTGCCAAAGAAGAGGCTGAGAGAAAGGCCTACGAGGAGGCTGAGCTCAGTAAGCAGGTTGAAGTAAAGATTGAGCCGGTATCAATTTTAAAGGACTTAAAGATTAAATTCCTGAATTCCAAGACAGGAAAGCTTATAGCAAACGTTCCCTTCAAGATAGAAGTTGTCTATCCCGACGGAAAGAAAAAGACCTGGGAGGATGGCGACAAGGACGGAATCATCTACTACAGCGACCTTGCAAAGGGAAACTATAAGGTACACGCCATCGCTCTTGACGGCGAGGATTACAAGTATTACACCCTTCCTTCGGATAAAACCTGCGAGGTAAAGGGCGAGATTGCATACAAGGCAATCGATGTTGCCGATGAGATTTTGGACGCTTCTCAGGTAGACGAGGGAGCCGAGGATACGGCAAGAGACGGTGCCGATACAGGCGGAACTGCCGAAGTCGTAAGCCCGGTACTTAAAGATACCGTAGCTTACGTTGCAAGCGGAACGATTACCGTTTACGACAAGATAGACAAGACAAAGATACCTTTTACTTTGCCTACCGTTGCTTCACTTAATGCAGGTAGCAGCAGGCAACTGATGACGATCTACCGGACGGCGGACACGCAGCAGCCCACGGATCCTTCGAGCAGCACAACCGATCCGGGTACAACGACTGATCCCGGAACTACACCTGATCCCGGAACTACAACCGATCCCGGTACAACTCCTGATCCGGGTGCAGGTACAGATCCCGGAACAGGTACAGATCCCGGAACAGGTACAGATCCCGGCCAGCAGAATCCACCTTCTGAACCTGCATCTATTTCAGTTTCTCCGGAATCTGTTTCGATTACAGCCGGATCCAGCACAACCGCTACTGTTACTCTTAACAACTTCTCTACAGGAGCAACTGTAAGCCCCGCAAGTAGTGACCCAGGAGTAGCCATAGCTACACTAAGCGGAAATACACTTACAATCGAAGGAAAAGCAGCGGGTAGCGCAACGATTACTTTGAGTAGCGAAGGCGTTACGCCAAAGACTGTTTCTGTCACAGTCACCCCCGCCGCTGCAGTCAACTTTGACAAGCCCTCGGGCAATGTCTATATAAAGCAGGCGATTACCGCGAAGGTGGTTCCTACTGCCGTTACTTTGGGCGAGATTTCGGTCGCTTCCTCAAACACGGGAATCGCAACCGTATCGGGAATTGCTGCGGACGGAACCGTTACAATTACAGGTGTAGCCGCAGGTACAACGACGATTAACGCGGTTGTATCTGCAAATCCTGCAATCGCGGCATCGTTTACCGTTACCGTAAAGGATTACACTGAGTTCTACGCTCAGCCTCTTAAGCTTGCTGACGGAACGCAGATTTACATTAAGACCGCTGACGGAAAATATGTTGCTGCAACCAATGGTGATTACAGCAAGTATAACGAGTTTTATACTTCGAGGACCTCCTACACCGGCTGGCAGACCATTGATAACGCGAAAAAATACTTCACCGCTGAAGGCGAGTATGTTACCGGAATGCAGGTCATCAGCGGAATCTCATACAACTTCGACGATAAGGGAGTTATGATCTCCAGCGGATCCGCCGCAGCTAGCGGAACAATCTGCATCGACGTATCCAAGTGGAACGGAGATATCGATTGGAAGAAGGTTAAGGCTGCCGGAGTTAACTACGCCATCATCCGTATCGGTTACAGAGGATCCACAAAGGGCGGACTTATCGATGATGCGAAGTTCAAGGCAAATATGTCCGGAGCTATCGCCGCCGGTATTCAGGTCGGAGCTTACTTTGTAACCCAGGCGGTTAATGAAGTCGAGGCAGTCGAGGAGGCATCCGCTGCTATAAGCAGACTTTCCGGATACAGCTTGTCCCTTCCTGTTTACCTTGACGTTGAGTCCAGCGGCGGAAGAGGAGATGCGATTGACAAAGCAACCCGTACCGCAGTCTGCAAGACCTTCTGCCAGACAATACAGAATTCTGGCTACAAAGCCGGAATCTACGCAAACAAGAGCTGGATGACGAACAAGATAGATATGTCACAGCTTGGCGGATACAGCGTTTGGGTAGCCCAGTACTACAAAGAATGTACCTACGGTGGAAGCTACAATATGTGGCAGTACACTGACAAGGGTTCCGTCGACGGAATAAAAGGAAATGTTGACTTAAGCAAGTTCCATTAATGGACTTAAAAAGGAGAAAAAATGCGTACTTATTTAGTAACCGGAGGAGCCGGATTTATCGGTTCCAACTACATCCACTATATGTTCAAGAAATACGGAGATGATATCCGTATCATCAACGTTGACGCCCTTACCTACGCGGGAAACCTCGAGAACCTCAAGGACATTGAGAACAGACCTAACTACACCTTCGTAAAGGCAAATATCTGCGACAAAGAAGCAATAGCTAAGATCTTCGCAGAAAACGATATCGACCGCGTTGTACACTTCGCAGCTGAGAGCCACGTTGACCGCAGTATCAAGAACCCCGAAGTATTCGTTCAGACAAATGTCCTCGGAACCGCTGTAATGCTTAACTGTGCGAAGGCGGCTTGGGAACTTCCTGACGGAAGCTTCAAGGAAGGAAAGAAGTTCCTCCACGTATCAACCGATGAGGTTTACGGATCTCTTCCCGACGATGAGAACGCTTTCTTCTACGAGACAACCCCTTACGATCCCCACAGCCCTTACTCAGCAAGTAAGGCAAGTTCGGATATGCTCGTAAAGGCGTATATGGACACATACAAGTTCCCTGCGAACATCACAAACTGCTCCAACAACTACGGACCTTACCAGTTCCCCGAGAAGCTCATTCCTCTTATCATCAACAATGCGCTTCAGGGCAAGAAGCTCCCCGTATACGGAGACGGCAAGAATGTCCGCGACTGGCTTTACGTTGAGGACCATGCAAAGGCAATCGATATGGTACAGGAAAAGGGCAAGCTCTTCGAAACCTACAATATCGGCGGCCATAACGAGAAGCAGAATATCGAGATCATAAACATCATCCTCGAGACCCTTCAGGAGATGCTTCCGGATTCCGACCCCAGAAAGGCACATATAAATCAGGACCTTATCACCTACGTTGAGGACAGAAAGGGTCACGATCGCCGCTACGCAATCGCACCCGACAAGATAAAGCGTGACCTTGGCTGGGAGCCCGAGACATACTTTAAAGATGGTATCAAGAAGACCATCGCCTGGTTCTTCGAGCATGAAGACTGGATGAAGAATGTAACCAGCGGTGACTATCAGAAGTATTATGAGGATATGTATTCAAATCGTTAACTTGTAAACGGATTATGCATGATCATATATGGTTTGCTAAGTCTCCGCGCTTAACGCTTCATCGTCTTCGCAAAGTACAAAAACGCCCGACTTTAACTCGCAACGCTCGCCTCATCATGGCGAGCTGCTCGAACAATTACGTCGGGACCGTTTTATGCTCAGACATTACGCTTGCGCTCCCGACTTGTACCGCAAACCATACATAATCATACCTAATCCTTTCAAAGTAACCGCTATATACAAAACGAAAGGATAACCACATGAAAGGTATCATATTAGCAGGAGGCAGCGGCACTCGCCTCTACCCCCTCACAAAAGCGATAAGTAAGCAGATCATGCCTGTTTACGACAAGCCCATGATCTACTACCCCCTCTCAACCCTTATGCTTGCGGGCATCAGAGAGGTACTTATCATCTCTACCCCCAGAGACCTTCCCGTTTTCAAGGAACTCTTCGGAGACGGAAGCCAGCTGGGAATGAGATTTGAGTACGCGATCCAGGAGACCCCCAGAGGACTCGCTGATGCGTTTATCGTAGGAAAGGACTTCATCGGAAGCGACGCTGTAGCCCTTGTTCTTGGAGATAACATCTTCTACGGACAGAGCTTTTCAAAAGTACTTAAGGAAGCTGCAAACCGTGTTGAGACAAAAGGCGGCGCTACGATCTTCGGATACTACGTAAGAGACCCCAGAGAGTACGGTGTCGTAGAGTTTGACGAAAATGGAAAGGCTCTTTCAATCGAGGAAAAGCCCGCAAATCCTAAGTCAAACTACGCTGTTCCCGGACTTTACTTCTACGACAATAAAGTCGTTGATATCGCTGCAAACGTTAAGCCCAGCGCTCGTGGTGAGATTGAGATCACATCAGTAAACAACACCTACCTCGAGGCGGGAACCCTTTCAGTTGAGACCCTCGGAAGAGGATTCGCATGGCTCGATACCGGAAACCACGATATGCTCCTTGCGGCCGCTGATTTCGTATCTTCGATTCAGAAGCGCCAGGGACTCTACGTTTCCTGCATCGAAGAGATCGCTTACAAGAGAGGCTTTATCGATAAAGAGCAGCTTCTTAAGCTCGCCGAGCCCCTCCTTAAAACAGAGTATGGCAAATATCTTGTAGAGGTAGCTAATGGACTCTAAATTAAAGAGGCTGACTGTAATAGGATCCCTCGGACTGATCGCCCTTATCGCACTGATCGTTCTTTACGCAAACGGAAGCTTTAACAGGCCTAAAAGCGGAAAGAATACGCAAGCTCAAAGCACCGTCGCTGCTTCTGGAGACGGAAACGGAGCAGACAGCGGGGCAAATATCAGCGCCGCAGGCACAGAAGATGCGTCCGATTCCGGAAGTGGTGCAGGCGCCGTAGCAACCGGTCAGGTCGGAAACGACCTCAAGGGGTTCCTCACAGACAACACATTCTTTGATAAAGAGAATAATGAATTTTTAGAGAGCTTGTTTGATATGTCGAAAAGGATCTCAATCCTTACGACGAGCGTCGAGAGAGACCTAAGAGTACAGGTCGTTGACGCGGCGGGCGAGCTTATAAGCGGGGAGAGCTTTGCCATAAAGCTTACAGATGAAAACGGCGAAAGCTCCCAGCTTAAAGATCTTGACAAGGACGGAATCATCTACGCGGGATCCTTAAGCCCCGGAAACTATGAGGTGAGGCTCCTACCCATTGGTGATTACAAAGTCCCTGTCAACTCAACTACTGTCCGTGTTAAAGAGAGAGTTGAGTATATCTATATCAGCGACATTTCGCATTTAATAAAGACTGAAGCCGAGATTGATGCAGCTGCCGAGGACAGCGCTGAGGCTGACGCCGAAAGTACTGCGGACAAGACCGAGATGGTTAAGCTGCAGTTTGGCGGAACAAGAAGAAAGGCAGGAATCGACGTTTCCAAGTACCAGGGGGATATCGACTGGGAAAAGGTTGCCGCCGCGGGCGTTCAGTTTGTTATAATTAGGGCCGGTTACCGCGGATCCGTTACCGGTGCATTGGTTCAGGATCCATATTTTGAACAGAATATAAAGGGCGCACTTGCCGCCGGGCTTGAGGTCGGAGTGTATTTCTTCACCCAGGCCGTAACCGAGGCCGAGGCCGTGGAAGAGGCATCCGCTGTCGTATCGATGGTTTCGGACTATGAGCTTAAGCTTCCGATCTATATAGATTCGGAGGGCGCGGGCGGAAACGGAAGAGCCGACGGACTAAATAAAGAGACAAGAACTCTTGTCTGCGAAGCCTTTTGCCAGACCGCTAAAAATGCGGGTTACAACTCGGGCGTTTACGCCAGCCGAAACTGGCTCTACAACAATCTTGATATGAGCCGTCTTGAGAAGTTTGAGGTTTGGGACGCGGAATATGTCAGCGTTCCGAAGTACACGGGCTACTACACCATGTGGCAGCACTCATCAAAGGGTAAGGTTGACGGAATCCAGGGCAATGTTGACCTTGATATATATTATTATTAGTTTTGGTTTGAAATAAACTGAGAATTATTCAGTAAATAAAGAGGATAGAAAATGGGAAAACTTATTGTTACAGATACTAAGATCGAGGGACTTAAAGTCATCGTACCTCAGGTATTTGGCGACGAGAGAGGATATTTTGTAGAAAGCTACAATGCTAATGATATGAAGGCTGCGGGCATTGACCGCGTCTTTGTACAGGACAATCAGTCCGCTTCAAAGGGCGGAGTTTTGAGAGGACTTCACTTCCAGATAGAGCACCCCCAGGCTAAGCTTGTGAGAGTTATAAAGGGAGAGGTTTTTGACGTTGCCGTCGACCTACGTAAGGGCTCAAAGACTTACGGTCAGTGGCACGGAGAGCTTCTTTCCGCCGAGAATTTCAAGCAGTTTTTCATCCCTGAAGGCTTTGCCCACGGCTTTTATGTTGTAAGCGATTATGCCGAGTTTTGCTATAAGGTAACGGATTTCTATCATCCCGGAGACGAGGGCGGAATCATGTACAACGATCCCGATATCGGAGTTGAATGGCCTTTTGTTCCCGGAGTAGACCTTATCTTGTCAGAGCGTGATACAAAATGGGGTGGAATTAAGGATTTAGATTAATGGCTAACTTAAAAAACAATAAGTTAAATATATTTTCAGAGGGTTTCCGCAACAGGAAGCTTATCTGGAAGCTTGCAAAGAATGATTTTAAAAAGCGCTACGCGGGTTCTTATCTGGGCGTTGTCTGGGGAATGGTCCAGCCGCTCGTTACGGTAGTGCTTTATTTTCTTGTCTTCGGGCTCATCTTTCCGAGCCAGCGTTCAAGCGGTTCTGAGGTGCCTTTTGTACTCTTCCTTACGGCGGGACTTGTCCCCTGGTTTTTCTTTAATGAAGGCCTAACAACGGGTACAAACGGGCTTATCGAGTACAATTATCTCGTAAAAAAGGTCGTTTTTAATATCAGTATTTTGCCCATCATAAGGGCTGTTGCGGCGATATTTACCCATCTTTTCTTTATCGTCGTCCTACTTGTAATGGCTTCAATCTACGGATATTATCCAAGCTTTTACAGTATTCAGGTTCTGTACTACAGCCTTTGCATATTTGTGCTGATACTTGGGATCAGCTACGCAACAAGCGCGGTCTGCGTTTTTTTCAGAGACCTGACCCAGCTGATCACGATCATCCTTCAGGTTTTAATGTGGGGAACGCCGATCATGTGGGACCTTGCGTCCTTCGGAAACGAGACGGTAAAGAAGGTACTGATGATCAACCCCCTTGTTTATATAATAAACGGCTACAGGGAGTCGGTATACGGCAAGGTTTGGTTCTTTGAACACGGCTGGTATACGCTGTACTTTTGGTGCTTCGCGGCCCTTCTTTTGTTCCTCGGAACGAGGATTTTCAAAAGGCTGAGAGTTCATTTTTCGGATGTTTTGTAAGAAATTACGCATCTTAGGATCAATATAAAACTGCGGGTTAAGACCTTAGCCACAAGATTACGATTGGATAAAATATGGATAACGATTTTGCCATCCGCCTAAAGGATGTTAAAAAAGTATATAAGCTCTACAACAGGCCCAAGGACAGGCTTTTTGACGCCTTCGGACTCCTTCGGGGAAAGAGAAAGCCGGCCCTTAACTATGCCCTTAAGGGCGTGGACCTTGAGATTAGAAAAGGTGAGACCGTCGGTATTATAGGAACCAATGGTTCGGGTAAGTCGACTATACTTAAGATCATTACCGGTGTTCTTTATCAGACTTCGGGAGAAGTTGATATAAACGGACGTATCTCTGCTCTCCTTGAGCTGGGAGCCGGTTTTAATATGGAGTATACCGGCGTTGAGAACGTATATCTTAACGCTACGATGATGGGGTTTTCCGATGAGGAGATTGAGAAAAAACTTCCCGAGATCCTTGAATTTGCAGATATCGGAGACTATGTATATCAGCCCGTAAAGACCTACTCAAGCGGTATGTTTGTGCGTCTTGCCTTTGCGGTTGCAATAAACATTGACCCGGAGATCTTGATCGTCGACGAGGCGCTCTCTGTCGGAGATGTTTTCTTCCAGGCAAAGTGCTATGCGAAGTTCGAAGAGTTTAAGAGAAAGGGAAAGACCATCGTCTTTGTAAGCCACGATCTTTCAAGTATCTCAAAGTACTGCGACAGAGTATATCTCCTTAACAAGGGAAATCTCTTAGGCGAGGGTTCTCCCAAGGAGATGATCGATCTTTATAAGAGGGTTCTTGTTGGACTTTACGATGCTGACGGCGAGGGCAAAGGCGTGGGAGCTGACGGTCAAGGAGCAGCTAAAGGAGAAAGTGCCGGTAACGGTGCAGGTGGAGAAGCTGAATCCGGCGTAAAGCCCGCTTCTATGATGAATCCCGACACTCTCGAGTACGGAACCCGCCAGGCGCTTATTACTGACGCTTATATTACGGACGAGGGCGGACGACGTACCTCTACCATCATCAAGGGATCCGAGTTTACGATCCATATGCATATAAAGTTTGAAGACCATGTCGCGGGACCCATTTTCGCGTTTACGGTTAAGGATGTGCGCGGTACTGAGATTACGGGTACAAACTCAATGTACGAAAAGGCTTATACAGGCTGTGGTGAAAAGGGCGAGGAGATGGACGTTACCTTTACCCAGACTATGTCTCTTCAGGGCGGAAATTATCTTTTATCCCTTGGATGTACAGGCTTTTCAGGAGCGGACTTCGAGGTTTACCACAGGCTCTACGATTGCCTTGATATAACCGTTGTCTCCGATAAAGACACCGTTGGTTACTACGATATGTTCTCGAAGGTTGAAGTTACGAAGAATTAACTGATAATAAGGATAACCCGAATGGAAAACGAAACAATCGGAAAAATAAAACTTGATTACACTCATTACGCAGGAAGCGACCTATACTGCGACGGGGAGGTCGAGGGAGAGATCCTTGAGGAAGTAAAGAAAAGGCCCGCTGCCGCAAGCTACGCAGACGTTATTGAAAAGCACACAAACTGGCCTTTTTTATATCATTTATCTCTCATCAGGGAGAACATTGTAAGCTGGCTTCCCATAAGTTCTTTAGATAAGGTCCTTGAGGTGGGAAGCGGATGCGGGGCAATCACAGGCGCCCTAGCCGCAAAGGCGGGAAGCGTTGACTGCGTGGATTTATCAAGACAGCGCAGCCTTATAAATGCATATCGCCATGAAAATTGCGATAATGTAACGATCCACGTAGGAAACTTCCAGGATATTGAGCCGGATCTTCCTACGGATTATTCGCTGATCTGTCTCATCGGCGTGTTCGAGTACGGACAGGCTTATATCGGCGGCGACAATCCCTACGAGACATTTTTAAACATCTTAAAAAAGCATCTTGCACCCGGTGGCAGGATTGTTATCGCGATTGAAAATAAGTTTGGACTCAAGTATTTTGCAGGTTGTAAAGAAGACCATGTAGGAAAGTTCTTCGAGGGGATCGAGGATTATCCCGGGGATTCTCCGGCGAGAACCTTTACTGAAAACGGTCTTTTAAAGATCGCCGAAAAGTGCGGATTTTCAAAGGATCAGTGCACTATGTACTATCCTTATCCCGATTATAAATTTATGAATACGCTTTTTTCAAAAAAGCGTCTGCCCGAAGAGGGTGAGCTTAAGGATAATCTCCGCAATTTCGACCGCGACAGACTCCTTTTGTTTAATGAAAAGCTTGCCTTTGACAATATTTTACGAGAGGGGCAGTTCCCGCTCTTTTCCAATTCCTATATGCTTGTTCTCGGAAAAGATACGGATACGGTTTACGTCCGCTTTTCCAACGACAGAAAGCCTGAGAGCAGTATAGCTACCGAGATACGAGAGACCCGCATGGGCATAGCCGGCGGCGAGGCAATAAAGACGGTTACAAAGAGAGCTCTTTGCAGCGAGGCTAAGGAGCATATAAAAAAGATTGCCGAAAACTACGAGCTTCTTAAAAAACGCTACGAGGGAAGTAAGCTTAATATCTGCCCTTGCGAACTTTCTCTTGACGAAAAGGAGATTTTCTTCCCCTTACTTTCCGGAAGGCGTCTCGAAGAGCTTCTGGATGAGAGACTTTTAAAGAAAGATCTTGCAGGTTTTAAGGCGCTCCTTAAAGAGTTTTACGAGCGCATCGGATACGGCGCCGGCGTAACGGATATGGATCTTATTTTCTCTAATGTAATCGTAGATGGAGATAAGTGGACCGCCATCGATTACGAGTGGGTCGTAAAAGATGATAAGCCCGCCGGAGAGATCGCCTACAGAGCCCTTTATTGTTATGAACTTGAAAACGGCTGGGGAAATATAGAGGACAAGATTGACGCTTTGGAGATCTTTGGAATCAGCGCCACAAAGGCTGAGGAGATTAAAAGAGCCGAGAGTACTTTCCAAAAGGAGGTAACCGGCGGTTACAGATCCCTGGGGGAGATAAGAGAGTCCATCGGAAATGAGGTAGTTGATATTTCCAAAAACGGAACCGCAGAGATTACAAAGGGCGGAAAGCTCCAGGTTTATTACGATTTCGGAAATGGATTTTCTGAAAAAGACTCCTACTTTGCCGAGAGAGAGGGAGAGGGCTTTACTGTTGAACTTAAAGATGGTCTTAAGTCCTTAAGACTTGACCCTTGCGATTACCCCTGCGTTGTCAGCATCAGACAGATGTCCGTCGGGGAGAAAGAGCTTAATGTTTCTTCGGTTAAGATGATATCCAATGGTGCAAAGGCAGGCGAAGGAATCTTTGTATTTGGTAGCGCAGACCCGAATATTACTCTTAAGCTGGGAAGCGCCGATATGCACGAAGGAAACACCCTCAAAGTTGTCTTTGATATCAGTCCCATATCCGAGAACATCGCCGCTGCGGTTTTAGCGGAAAGCGCTGACACCGGACTGGGCTCAAAGATCAAAAGAAAACTCAGCGGATTTTAACCTATATTTGTAAAATCAGGTGGAATAAACGGTTTGGGAATAAAGAGTATCATTAAAAAAGGCCGTGAATCGGCCGCAAGAACATATATAAAGCTATTTCGAAGGGACCTCTCATCTAAGGGTGAGAAGGTCTCTTCGAATTCTTTTTTTAAGGAATGCATAGAAAAGTACGACAGGGAACTGGAGGATTGGACAGACCCCTACGGATACTTTTTAAGAAACGATGAGTGGGAAAAGAGAGTCCGAGAAAACTTTTCACAAGATTTAATAAAGGATTCTTCCGAAGCGGAAGGCGAGCTTTCAGGGACCGCAGGAGCGAAAAACTCCAAGGAAGAAGTAAGTCTCTTGGATGAGAGCCCTGTGGTTTTTGGCGGGCATGAATATGCTCTACTTATTTCGGAAAAGGCCGTTCCTTCTGCCAGGTGGAAGGTGGCAGTAAGAGAAGCCCTGGAAAAAATTTCCTGCACTGCTCCCTTTATCATCTACGGTGATGAGGATTCCTTAAAAGATGGCGTAAGAAGCAATCCCTTCTTTAAACCGGACTACTCACCGGAGCTTTTAGAGCAGTTTAACTATCTCGGAGAGATGGTCCTTGTAAGAAAGGATTTACTCGAAAAGGTCCGCCCGAGGTTTAGCTATGCTGATGCCCCTTCTTCTAGGGATATCGCTGATATTGTACGGGGACTTACGCTTGGCAATAATCGCCCGGATGCGGCCACAGCAGGCAACGAAAGTGTCTTGGGTAAAGGCGCCGGCAGCGAAAGCGTCCTGGGTAAAGGCGCCGGCAGCGAAAGTGTCTTAGGCAAGGATTCCTGCACGGGGCTGGCGTTTGACTCAGGCCTGCTCCATGCCCATCTTTACAAAAATGTGCTTCACATTCCGCATATTCTAAGCCACAGAGTTTCGGGCTGTGCGGATGAAGATATAGCCGCCTGCACGGGAGCTATTGCCGGAAAACCAACGTCAGGTACCCGGAATTCCGCGCAGGGGCAAACTGAAAAACCTATGGAAAACCAAGACTTCGGGTCCTTCCCCACGGTTTCTGTCATCATCCCCACAAAGGACCATCCCGATGTTCTTAAGACTTGCGTCTCTTCTCTTAGAGAAAGATCAGAATATCCAATGGATAGACTAGAGATCATCGTAGTTGATAACGGAAGCGATGAGGCAAAGAAGCCTGAATATGAGAAAATGGCCGATCTGTACGGATATAAGTACATCTACGATCCAAAGCCCTTTAATTTCTCGTATATGAATAACGTCGGCGCAAAGTCCGCTACCGGAGAGTTTCTCCTTCTTTTAAACGACGATACGGAGATCATAGAAGGAAAGTGGCTCGCAAAGATGGTCGCCTACGCGGTAAGAGATGAAGTGGGCGCGGTAGGAGCCAAGCTCCTTTACGCAAATACCAATAAGATCCAGCACGTCGGCGTTACCAACTTGGCCGTGGGCCCATCCCATAAACTTCTTGCTCTTGAGGACTCCGAAAGCTATTATTTCGGACGCAACAAGCTTGATTACGATATGCTCTGCGTTACTGCTGCCTGCCTCCTTGTTTCCAAGAAAAAGTTCGATGAAGTGGGCGGTCTGTCCGAGGATTTAAAGGTTGCTTACAACGACATTGATTTTTGCTTCAAGCTTTTTGAACACGGATACAGAAGCGTTCAGTGTAACGGGGCTGTGCTATACCATTATGAATCTTTAACCCGCGGTATGGATGAAGGAAATGAAGAAAAGTATCATCGTCTTCTTGCGGAGAAGGAAAAGCTCTACGGCGCTCATCCCTGGGCTAAGGGCTTCGATCCTTTTTACAACCCGAACCTTATCGACAATTCCTCGGATTATCTGCCTGCGACAAAGGACTGTACGACAAACACGAGCAGTTTTTCCCATCTTTTGGAAGAGGATGTAAAGATTTCCAAGGAGAGCTTCATGCTTAGAGCAAGGCTCGACAGAATTCAAAAACAGCTTCGGAATACGGAAGATGCCGAGGACTTTATCTGGCTTGACGGCTGGGCTTACGTAAGAGGATGCGATAACCGACGGTTCGAAAAAAGTCTTCTTCTGACGGAAGATACAACAGGAAGCTCCGGCGCTGAAAATAAAGCCGCTAAAGAAGGAGAGGCAGAAGGCAATAAGCAG
>CADATP010000045.1 GCA_902790935.1 uncultured Lachnospiraceae bacterium
AGTAATGGATTTTGCAGAGGTTATGCCTGCAGGTCTTCGGATAGCTTCGGCTCTTTACAAGATGGACGACTGTTTCTACCTTCACATTAAGCAGGCTTCTGCATCTTACGACAGATACAGCAGAGTCTGTGTAAGAGCGCTGGAATTTGCAAATCTGTATCGCGCGGATGTGGGATGCGATGAGATTTTAAAGGAACACGGCGAGTGCCTTATCAAGGAAAAGGCTCTTAAAAAACTTAGAGGAAAGGGTTAAAAATGTACGCATGTCCCAACTGTGGCGCAAACATCAAGTTTGATCCCGCCACACAACGTATGAAATGCGAATATTGCGGTACCGAAATACTTCCTACCGACCATATGTTTAACCGCAGTGCCGAAGAGGAAAAGGGCGTTAATCTTGACGCAGACTTTTCTAAAGAGGCTGAGTCTGAAGGAAAAGAGGCTGATGAGCGGGAGGAATATGAGGTTACTTACTACACCTGCCCTCAGTGCGGAGGAGAACTTATTACCGAAGATACGACAGCGGCTACTTTCTGCAGCTATTGCGGTTCCTCCAATATCTTAGAGATGAGAGTGGGCAAGGAGAAAAAGCCGGATTATATTATTCCTTTTAAGATAACAAAGGACGATTGCGTAAGAGAGTATAAAAAGACTCTCGGTAAAGCGATCTTCGCCCCGAACAGCCTTAGAAACGACGACACCATCGACAGGTTCAGAGGGATATATATGCCTTACTGGGTTTACGATGTAAAGGCGGAAGGAACGATCAATTCCCAGGGAAAGGTTCAAAAAAGAAGAGGTGATTACATCTATACCTCCCACTACGCTGTAGAGTCCGATGTTGATATAGATTACAACGGATTGTCATACGATGCCTCCTCGAGCTTCGAAGACAGGCTCAGCGAAGCCATTGCACCTTTTGACCTTAAGGACAGTACCGAGTTTAGATCTTCATATCTCTCGGGATTTTACGCAGATACAAGCGATGTGGACAACTCCCTTTATGGGAATGATGCAAAGAAGATGGTATTGTCGGATGCCGCGAAGAATATAGTCGTAAGCCCGGAGTACTCAAAGCACGGGGTTACCGCGGCTGATGTTGCGGACTCCCTTGAGAAAAAAGGAGCCAAGACAACAGCTAAATTCGGTATGTTCCCCGTCTGGTTTCTCTCCAATAAAAACGGCGACAGAGTAAGCTATGCCGTTGTTAACGGACAGACCGGAAAAGTCGCAATGGACATCCCTATAGATATATTAAAGTACTTTTTGGGAGTACTTATAATATCGGTGCCCTTGGCAACGCTTCTTATCCTTTCAAATATACTGATAGGGCCGAGAGTTCTTATAATGTTGACAATGGTTATTTCTCTCATTGTCCTTATTCTTGCGAATAAGCAGGCGAATAACCTCTTTGCCAGGGAGATACTTTTCGACGATAAAGGTTATAATTCAAAAAGAACCGGAAAACAGGTTGAAGAATACAGAAAGCTGATAAACGGAAATGTTATAGTCAAAAAAGCCAAGATTAAGTCTGCAAGCGGAAATTCGGGCTTCGGTACGGCGATAGGATATGCAGCTATAGCGGCCGTTATCGGAAACTTTTTCGGAATAGGAATTATAGTCGGACTTGTAGTGTTTATAGTTGCACTCATTATAAACGGTGTGAATTCATCAGCCGGAAAAAACGTTCCGAAGGATAGAATTATCATCAAGGCTCCGACGAGTATGAAGATATCCGTTACTATCTTCCCCATAATCACCCTTGTGGTGGGAGGACTTATTTTGCTCGTCAATCCTTTTCAGGATCCTATCTATTACGGAGCAGCCATCCTGGGAATGGTTATGACGGGATATACGGTTGCACGCCTCGTGGGAAGACACAATCAGCTTTCCGGACGTAAGCTTCCTCAGTTCAATAAGAGAGGAGGCGATGAGAATGAAGATTAAAGGACAGGTACTTAGGGCCGCTTCGCTTATTTTTTCGGCGATAGTTTTTTCTTTGCTTGGAAGAGATGCTTTTGCATCGGACAACATCAGATACACCAACCCGGACAACAGCTTTATTGCTGTTATCGAGGATAACGCGGACCTTCTTACTGAATATGAAGAAGATGCTCTTTTACAGGTGATGATCCCTCTTACGGAGTACGGAAGTATTGGCTTTATCTCTACGGACTCAAATTCTACTTCAGCGAGGTATTATGCCGAAGAAAGAAGCCATGCGAACTTCGGAAGGATGTTTTCGCAGTCCGTTTTCCTTGTGGATATGGACAACAGAGAGATTTTTGTTTACTCCGACGGAGCCAACTATAAGGTTATTACCGATAAAAAAGGAACTATAATTACAGACAATATCTACACCTACGCTTCCGAAAAGGATTACTACACCTGCGCATACAAAGCATATGAGCAGATGTATGCGCTCCTTGAGGGAAGGAAGATAATGGAGCCTATGAGAATCATTTCAGCTGTCCTTATCTCTGTTTTGACGGCGATGCTTATATGCTTCATAATCGTAAACTCATACGCGAAGTTAAAGACTGTCAGTATGGCAGATCTTCTTGGCTCCGTAGACAGGAAGTTAACTTCTACGCAACCAAAGGTTACTCTTACAAAGGAGACCAAGACTTATTCGCCGCAGTCAAGCGGAAGCAGCGGAGGCGGACACTCCAGCGGAGGGCACCATTCAAGCGGCGGCCACTCCGGAGGCGGTCACTCAGGCGGCGGAGGCGGACACAGATTCTGATCTCCGAATAAATTTTTAAGGATAGTAAAAATGTCATATAAACTTGCCGTCTTTGATATGGACGGAACTATACTGAATACTTTACAAGATATTACTAATGCGATAAATTATGCATTACGGGAAAACGGATATCCCGAAAGGACGATTGACGAGGTAAGATTCTTCGTAGGAAACGGACTTCATAAGCTTGTTGAGAGAGCAGTCCCCGCTGCGGCGGGTGGCGAAGATATCGAGAGAGTTTTTGAAACCCTTATACCTTACTACAGAGCCCACAGCGCGGATACCACAAAACCCTACGACGGGATAAAGGAACTTTTGCAAAGGCTTAAAGAAGCCGGGGTGATCTGTGCGGTAGTGTCAAATAAAGCTAACGCCGCAGTCGGAGATCTCGTAAAAGATTACTTTGACGGATTGTTCGACATGTGGCTCGGAGAAAGCCCGGAAATAGCTAAAAAGCCTGCGCCGGATATGACAAAGAAAGTTTTGGAGACTCTCGGATTTAAAGAGAACGAAGCGGTCTACATCGGAGATTCCGATGTTGATATTATGACGGCGAGAAACAGTGGACTTGATGAGATACTCGTTGACTGGGGCTTTAGAAGCAGAGAGTTTCTTAAAGAACACGGCGCAAAAAGAATCGTTTCAAGCACGGACGAAGTTTATAAATTAATAACGGAATAAGCGCAGGTAGCGCTATTTCCTTGGAACAGGAGAAATAAAATGGCAGACAAGAAAATGGTTGAAGAAATCACATCCATGGATGTGGACTTTGCTCAGTGGTACACTGACATCGTAAAAAAGGCAGAGCTTATCGATTATACATCTGTTAAGGGATGCATGGTTATCAAGCCTGCAGGTTACGCAATCTGGGAGCTTATCCAGAAGCAGCTGGACGCACGCTTTAAGGAGACCGGAGTACAGAATGTATACCTTCCCATGTTTATTCCCGAATCCCTTCTTCAAAAGGAAAAGGACCACGTAGAAGGATTCGCACCGGAAGTTGCCTGGGTAACCCACGGTGGTCTTGAACCCCTTGCAGAGCGTATGTGCGTACGTCCCACATCCGAGACTCTTTTCTGCGATTTTTATAAGAACGATATCCATTCATACAGAGATCTTCCCAAGGTTTATAACCAATGGTGCTCCGTAGTCCGTTGGGAGAAAGAGACAAGACCTTTCTTAAGATCGAGAGAGTTCCTCTGGCAGGAAGGTCACACAGCTCACGCAACCGCTGAGGAGGCGCAGGAGCGTACGATTCAGATGCTTAACCTCTATGCTGACTTCTGTGAACAGGTACTTGCTATTCCTGTTATCAGAGGTCAGAAGACCGATAAAGAGAAGTTCGCCGGCGCTGTAGCTACCTACACTATCGAAGCTCTTATGCACGACGGAAAAGCTCTTCAGTCGGGTACAAGCCATAACTTCGGAGACGGATTTGCAAAGGCCTTCGGAATCCAGTTTGCAGATAAGGACAATACCCTTAAGTATGTTCACCAGACATCATGGGGTATGACCACAAGACTTATCGGAGCCATCATCATGACTCACGGTGACAACGAGGGACTTGTTCTTCCTCCTAAGGTTGCGCCTATACAGGTTTGCGTTATCCCTATTCAGCAAAAGAAGGAAGGGGTACTTGACAAGGCTTTCGAGATTGCTGACGGATTAAAAGGAATCTGCCGCGTAAAGGTTGACGATACAGACAAGACTCCCGGATTTAAATTCGCAGAAGCCGAGATGCGCGGATATCCTATCCGTATTGAGATCGGTCCCCGCGATATCGAGGAAGGAAAGTGCGTCATCGTACGCCGCGATACAAAGGAAAAGATCGAGATCGCAATTGCGGATATTAATACCAAGGTTCCTGAGCTCTTAGAGACTATTCAGTCCGATATGCTTGAGCGCGCAAGAAAGCACAGAGACGCGCACACCTATGTTGCACACAACATGGAAGAGATGGAGAAGATCTTCTCCGAAACTACCGGATTTGTTAAAGCTATGTGGTGCGGAGACAGAGCCTGCGAAGACACTATTAAAGAGAAGCTTGCGGTTACAAGCCGCTGCGCACCTTTTGCACAGGAAAATCTCGGCGATACCTGCGTATGCTGCGGAAAACCCGCTAAAAAGATGATCTACTGGGGCAAAGCATATTAAAATCTACGATTCTAGTATGCTGCGGATCGCACGAATGCGCAGTGGTAATAGCTGCATACGCAGCGCGCATTCGGCGGGCAATATTCGCAAGCGAATATTGAGCAGATTGGAGTAACATGAGCTTGATAGTGATGGATCTGGAGTGGAACCAGAGTAGCACGGGCCGTGAGCCCGAGGTTGCAAAGCTTCCTTTCGAGATTATAGAAATAGGCGCTATAAAACTGAATAGTGAATACGAGATGGTCAGCGAGTTTTCCGAACTGATCAAGCCTATCGTTTATCCCAGGCTGTATCATATTACAAGCAAGATAATCCACATTCAGATGGATGAACTTGCGAGGGGCGGGCGCTTTACCGATATCTCTGATAAATTCAGGGACTGGTGCGGTGATGATCCCCTCATCTGTACATGGGGACCTTCCGATGTTACGGAGCTGCAGAGAAATCTAAGGTTTTTCGACAGGCCCCTTTTAAACGACGGCCCGGTTAAGTATCTTGATGTTCAAAAGCTTTTTGCTCTTTCCTATGATAAGGATCCTCATAACAGGATCAGCCTTGAAAGAGCTGTGGACCAAATCGGTATCGAAAAGGATATTCCTTTTCACAGAGCCTTTGGAGATGCATACTATACGGCCAAGATCCTTGTAAAGATCTGTAAGGAGCATCCCGAGAAACTTAAGTTTGTATCCTACGACGTAACCTTCCCTCCGGCTACAAAGGAGGATGAGGTTTTTGCGGATTTCGGAACATACACAAAGCAGATCACACGCGTATTCAAGGATCGTGAGGCGGCTCTAACCGACAAGGGTGTCATGCAGATCGTCTGCACAAAGTGCGGCAAGCCGATCAAGAAGCGCATAGGCTGGTTTTCTCCGAATGGAAAGCAGTTTATGGCAGCAGGCTTTTGCGATGTTCATGGTCTTGTTAAAAACCGCATTCGTATCCAAAAGTACGATGATGACTCGGTTTGCGTTATAAAGATCGTTAAGCCTATAGAAAACGAAGGGCTTATGAGACTTCAGGAAAAGTCCGCGAGAGCGGAAGAGCTAAGGCGCAAGCGCAAGGAAGCCGAAAAGAAGGCGAAAGAGCTGGGAAGGACCGGGGAACAGGGCAGAGTAAGAGGAAGCGAGAAGCGTTTTCCAAAGGAACCTTTTAAAAAGAGATAAGACGGTAAGATAAGTGAAAATAGGGATATTAGGCGGATCGTTCAATCCGGTACACAACGGGCATATTATTCTTGCAAGACGCGCCAAAGAAAGCTTTGGCCTTGATAAGGTTATATTTATGCCGGCGGGGAATCCCTATTTAAAAAGCGAGGTTTTACCTCTTAATGACAGAGTTAAAATACTTGAAGCAGCGGTGGGCGATGAGTTTGAGGTCTCTTTACTTGAGGCTGATGAAACTAAGCCCACTTATTCATGTGATACCTTTGAATATTTAAACAAAACATACCAAAATGACAGTTTTTACTTCATATTGGGCTATGATTGTCTTGAAAACTTTAGGAATTGGCGCAGTCCTGAAAGAATTCTTGCAAATTGTGAAATAATTGCCGCGTCAAGAGGGGGCTCCGAAATTAGAAAAATGAGGGAGATCGCTGACGATCTTCAACAAAGCTTTGGGGGAAGTATTCATATCCTTGAGTTCGAGGATATAGATATTTCCTCCACTTGCGTAAGAAAAAGAACTGCAGACGGTGACGATATCAGAGGGCTGATTCCTGATAGAGCTGCCGATGTTATATATGATAATGGGTATTATAAGGGTAAAAACTAATTATGCCGGGGGTAAATATGAAAAGAAAGAAAGCTTTATAATCAGCATCTAAAGTAAGACTACGCTCATGAGTAAGAAACGTAAGAAAAAGAAATATCAAAACAATAATGTAAATAACAATGTCCGGAAAACCTCGCAGACGCCTGCTGTAAAGGAAGAGACAGAGTTGGTTAAACCTCTTCCCATAGGAGATAAGCAGGGGCTTTCCGAAGAAGATATTATTATCGAGGAATCTGTATCTGCGGCGGAAATAGATGAAGCGGCTGCAATTACAGAAACTGCTGTACCTGAAGTCTCGGATTTGCCGGATCTTGAAGTCGCTGATACGGCAGAAAAAACTAAGACGGTTAAAAAGGGCGAATATAAGAGCCTTTGGATATACCTAGCTTTTTTTGCAGGTTCATTCTTGTATTGGGAAATCTTAATGAGACTGCTGATCTCAAAAGGATTCGGAAGCGAAAACATTGGAGTGTTTTTCTTTATCCCCGCCCTTGCGCTATTGTTTACCGCCTTTTGCGGAGTACATAAAAACCACTTGCTTATAAACAAGATAGCAGTCACAGTGCTTACTTTCTTGCCGGCGCTGTACTATTCTATCCAGCTTATTTACTATAGGATCTTTGGATCCCTTATTTCGGTAAGTATGCTCGGAATGGGAACGGAAGCTGTCGGCAATTTCGGATGGGCCTTGAAGGACGTTATTATCGGCTCATTGGGTCTTCTTTTAATAACCCTTCTTCCTGTGATAATAAGCGCCGTTTTTTCTTTCAGCGGATTATTAAAGATTAAAAATCGCAGACCCATCTGGGGCAGGGGATATAAAAGATGGCTTCATCTTGTTGTCCTTGCCGGCGTGGTTTTTTTCTGGTACGGAGGAATTTTTGGGTTAAAGATGCTTGGTACCGGAAGAGGCACGGCATACTACGTAATAACCGATGCTATGGCTGATACGGATACAACAGCCGAAAGAATAGGTACTCTCCCCACTACCGTTGTAGAGACGGGCTCATACTACTTTGGTATCGGCAAAGGGGATGAAGTGGCTCTTGCCGCTGTAAACGAGGAGGCTTTAAACCTTGAAACAGAGGAAGAAAAGCCGGAGACCGTAGTCAAAGAATACAAAGGTGTATCGGTAGAGCCCCATATTAACGAGGATATAGATTTTGAAGCCCTCTCTCAGATGACGGAAGACAAAGCTATCAAGGATCTTTGTAACTATTTCGGCTCAAAGAGACCGACAAAGACCAATGAATATACCGGTATCTTTGAAGGATACAATCTCATATACATATGCGGCGAAGCCTTCTCAAACTACGGTATTGATCCTGATATCACACCGACTCTGTATAAGATGGCAACTAACGGAATTGTCCTTAACAATTTCTATAACAGCTTCCCGAATACGACAACCAATGGTGAGTATGCTTTTTCTACAAGTTACTGGCCCGATGTATCAAGAATTGCAGACAGCGGAACTGTAGCAGGATCCTTTGCCCAGTCTGCGGACAAGTTTATGCCCTTTGGACTTGGAGATTTCTTCACGGCGGAGGGAAAGACCTCGTACGCTTACCATAATTACTATGGAAACTACTATTGGAGAGATCATTCCTGGCCAAATCTCGGATACCGGAATATAAAGTTTATGGGCGAGGGAATGGAGTTTACTTCCTCCTGGCCCGCATCGGACCTTGAACTGTTTGAACAGTCTGTAGACGATTATATCGATGATGACTGTTTCCAGGCGTATTATATGACCTTCAGCGGCCACGGACCCTACGGCGCAAGCAACGCAATGTATAAAAAGAACATTGATGCCGTTAAAGCCCTGGCGGGAGACAAGTACAAGGACAACGCTATACTCGGATATTTTTGCGGAGAGTACGAGCTTGAGCTCGGTATGGAGTATCTCCTCGGAAGACTTGAAGAAGCCGGAAAGCTGGACAATACGGTAATTGTACTTGTGGGAGATCATTTCCCGTACTTTTTACCTGACTCCGCAAAAACAGAACTAAACGGCGGAGAACCAATGGATAGTACTTTTGAACAGTACCATTCAACCTGTATCATTTATAACGCCGGATTAGAGGAACCGATAGTAAGCGACGAATATTGCTGTAATGTGGATATTCTCCCTACAGTGCTGAATCTGTTTAATATTGAGTATGATTCAAGACTTCTTATGGGAATCGATATCTTCTCCGGAAATGTCCACAGGGCAAGGCTGTACAACGGAAGCTTCATCACAGATTACGTCAAGTACGACAAGAGAAGCGGAAAAGCAATCTGGTCTGACAAGATGAACGGCTTTTCAGAGGAAAATAAAGAAAAGTATTTAGAGGCGATGCTTGATTATACGGAGAGCGAGTACTCCGCATCGCTTCAGATGTTAAAAAGCAATTTCTGGTTCTATGTATGGCAAAATTCCGGATTTATGACGGATGAAGAGATTCAGGCCGAGATAGACAGAGAAAAATCCTACAACAGCGATTACAACGCACAGGCAAACTATGAGGCCGAAAAAGCGGCACTTGAAGCCGAGAGAAAAGCACAGGAAGAAGCGCAGACTGAGGGTGGCGAGAATACAGAAGGGACAAATCCCGAACCTGCTCCTGCTCCTGAACCTGCCCCTGCACCTGAACCTGCTCCTGAAGCGGCTACCACTCCCGAACCGGCTCCCGCTCCCACGACAGAAGAGCCTGCGCAGGAAACGCCCCAGACAAATCCCGGAGGAGAATAAGCCTGAATTAGTAATACTTTTTTCACTCTTTTTTCATAAAATAAGTATTGCCTAATAATTTTTCTGTAAATATAATGAAATGAGCAGGGCCCTGAAGGGGGCTTTCGGATGAATTCAAATATATAAGCAGAGGACGATAATGGATAACAATTTTAACGAGTACGAAAACGGCTCATCCGGATCCGGCGGGCCCGGTAACGGATCCGGCCGCGGAGGAAACGGAAGAAATAACCAAAATAACCAGAGTCCCCGCCCTGGCGGATGGATGGTAATTATTTTCATACTGCTCCTTGTAGCTTTTGGCTTCCTGATTTACAACATGTTTTTCAGCGGCGGAAGAAACTATAAAGAGAAGGAATATACGGAGTTTTTAAAGGATCTTGATTCGGATAAGGTCGAGTCCATCGAACTTAACGCCGAGAAAGCTCTTATGACCGTTACTCTTAAGGCAGACGCTGTAGTTGACGAGGAGGCTCAAAAGGAAGCGGAAAACAAGTCTCCATGGGCTCTTGCTTCCTACAATCTTCAGGTTGAGAACGACCGTATCTACCAGACATACGTTATGGACACCTTTGAGATGCTTCTTCCGAGACTCGAGGCACATAACGTGCTTGGTAAGCGCGTAGTAAGCAACAATTCGGGACTCTTTACCGAGATCCTTGTAGGAGTAATACTTCCCGTTATACTTCTCTGGCTCCTCGCTATGTTCTTTATGCGCAGGATGGGCGGATCCGCGGGGCCCTTGGGAGTTGGAAAGAGCAACGCAAAGGTATATGTACAAAAGGAAACCGGAGTTACATTCGCTGATGTAGCCGGAGAGGATGAAGCGAAGGAATCTCTTGTTGAAGTTGTAGATTTCCTTCACGACCCTTCAAAATATACAAAGATCGGTGCAAGACTTCCTAAGGGAGCTCTTCTTGTAGGACCTCCCGGAACCGGTAAAACTCTTCTTGCAAAGGCTGTTGCCGGCGAAGCGCATGTTCCCTTCTTTTCACTTACAGGTTCCGACTTTATCGAGCTTTATGTCGGCGTCGGAGCTTCGCGTGTACGAGACCTTTTCAAGGAAGCCAATAAAAACGCTCCCTGTATAATATTTATCGACGAGATCGACGCTATCGGCCGAAGCCGTGACTCTAAGTACGGCGGAGGAAATGAGGAAAGAGAGCAGACTTTAAACCAGCTCCTTTCGGAGATGGACGGTTTCGATTCTTCAAAGGGTATTTTGATCCTTGGAGCTACCAACAGACCTGAGATCCTTGACAAAGCGCTCCTTCGTCCGGGACGATTTGACAGACGTATTATCGTTGACAAGCCCGATCTTAAGGGTAGAGTTGAAATCCTTAAGGTGCATTCAAAAGATGTCAAGATGGATGAATCCGTCGACCTTGACGCAATCGCTCTTGCAACCAGCGGCGCAGTCGGTTCCGATCTTGCAAATATGATCAACGAGGCTGCGATCAATGCGGTAAAGGAAAAGAGAGAGTATGTTAATCAGCAGGATCTTTTCGCCGCCGTCGAGCAGGTACTCGTAGGTAAGGAAAAGAAAGACCGTATTATGAGCGCCGAGGAGCGCAAGATCGTTTCATACCATGAAGTCGGACACGCTCTTATCAGCGCACTTCAGAAAAATTCCGACCCGGTACAGAAGATTACCATCGTACCGAGAACAATGGGTGCTTTGGGTTACGTTATGAACGTCCCCGAGGAAGAGAAGTACTTAAACAGCGAAGCAGAGCTTAAGGATAGGATAGTAAGCCTTTTAGGCGGACGAGCTGCCGAAGAGATAATGTTTGATTCGGTAACCACCGGTGCGGCAAATGATATCGAAAAAGCCACCGAATTGGTACGCGATATGATCACAAGATACGGTATGAGCAAGAAGTTCGGACTTATGGCACTTGCTTCCGTAGAGAGCAGATATCTTGAGGGAAGAGTTGAACTCAACTGCTCGGATCAGACCGCTGCCATGGTAGATGAGGAAATCTCTGCAGTCCTTAAGGAAAGCTACGAAAAGGCTTTATCGATGCTTAGAGAAAACATCGATATACTTAAAAAGATCGCAGCTTACCTTATCGAGAAAGAGACTATTACCGGCAAGGAATTCATGAAGATATTCCGTAAGGAAAAGGGACTCCCCGATCCTGAGGAAGAAAACAAGAAATCTGAAAATACAGATTCTGAGAAAAAAGAATCTGCGGAAACTGTTGAAGCTAAGGAAGTAACAGACGGTGACGGGATACAAGATATAACCTTTGGTGAGTCTGAGGCAAAAGCGGATGAAGAGAAAGCAGAAGCCGAGACGGCAGAAGAAGGGGCAGAGGTTAAGGCAGCAGAACCTTCTGAAGAATCAAAGTGGGAAGTCCCCAAGTCTCCGGATGACGGGAAAAATCTCGGAAGATTTTCAGGTTCAGAAATGTAATTATTTAAGACACGGGTTGTCATTTTTGGCAGCCCGTGTATTGCGCGTTTAAAAGAGGGATAAGCGGAAAGCTTTTGGGGAGAAGACGGGGGAAATATACTAGAACAGGTTTAAGGAAGATGAATAAAATTAAATCGCTCATACAGGGCTTTTACAAAGGGAAGAATCTTAAAAAGCAGCTTCCCCCGATGTTACTTGGTGTTTTTATGATGGGCTTTACCCTCTCCTGGCTCAGACTTGTCGACTGGGGAACAGATACTTTTACAAATATGAATCTTGCCATAAGCGCAAAGATCGGTTTATCTCTTGGCACATGGCAGCTTATTTTAAATATTGTGCTGTTGCTTATCGTGATCCTTCTCGGAGCTGATAATATAGGCTTTGGAACGGTAGCAAATATGGTATTTATCGGTTATCTTTGCGACTTTTTTACATGGCTTTGGGTTAAGATCCTGCCTGCGAAGATACTGGAATACCCCGAGGCAGCGGCGGAAGGGGCAAAGGTTGTTCCGCATTTTAGCAATGAATATCTCTATATAAGAATAATCGTACTTATCGTAGCGCTTGCCGCATTTGTATTTTTTGCGGCGTTGTATATGGATTCCGGACTTGGTGTATCGCCATGCGACGCAATACCTTTTATGGTCTGGTCAAAGATTAAAAAAGTTCCCATTAAGTTTGTGAGGATCCTTTATGATGCTGCGCTGATACTTATCGCTTTTGCCTTCGGCAGCAAATGGTACATTGCAACTATACTTATGGCCCTGACTCTCGGGCCTGTTATTGAGTTTGTTGGTAAACGGATTAAAAAGTGGTTTCGTTTTGAGTAAATTAGGTTTCAAGATCAGATCAAATAAAATAAGGCTGAGTCTGATAAGGACCGTTGCAGTAGGACTTTTATCAGTTTTCGCAGGGACAGTTTTCTGTCCCCTTTTGTCGTATGCGGAAACCGATGAGCAAAAGCTCGCCGCAAATAAGGCCCTTCCGGTTGCTTCAAACGAAACGGCCAATTGGCCGCAAGGCCCGGAGGTCGGCGCGCAGGCCGCTATTTTGATGGATGCCGGAACGGGGATGATCCTCTACGAGAAAAACATCCATTTAAAGGAGTATCCTGCTTCCACGACAAAGATGCTTACATGTCTTGTGGCATCGGAAAACTCCGACCCCAATGAGATGGTTTCATTCTCATATGATGCTGTGTTTGATACTCCGAGAAACTCTAACCATGTTGCTATCGATCCCGGTGAGGAGATGACGGTATATGAGTGTATACAGGCCATCCTTATCCGATCTGCCAATGAATGCTCCTTTGCTATAGCAGAGCATATCGGTGGGGACAGGGAGAACTTTGCAAAGATGATGAATGAAAAGGCGGCTGAACTTGGCTGCACTGATTCAAACTTTGTAAATCCCAATGGACTTCCGGATGAAGAACATTACACAAGCGCCTACGATATGGCGCTTATCGGTCGGGCTTTCCTTGAAAATGAAAGCTTAAGGAGCATTTCTGTAATGCCGAGACTCCATATATATCCAAGTGCCAAGCAAAAGGATGAGATTATAGAAAACTCAACCAATGAAATGGTTAAAGGTCGTAAGTACGAATATCAGTACTTTATCGGCGGAAAGACCGGACATACTGAGGATGCGGGGTACTGCCTCGTAAGCGGAGCGGAAAAAGACGGGGTAAGACTGATCTGCGTTGTGATGAATGACGTAAACCCATACCAGTATGTAGATACGATCTCGCTTTTTGATTACGGCTTTTCGAACTTTGATAAGGTTAATATATCCGAAACCGAGACAAGGTACAATATCAGCACAAAGGGCTCTTTCTACACCGGGGTGGATGTTTTTGGAAACTCGGAACCGATCCTCGCGCTAAACAAAAATGATTATATTATGCTCCCGAAGACAGTACCCTTTGGTGATATTGAGTCTGATATTTCATACGAGACGGAGAGCGAAACGGAAGCTGCTCTGATAACGTATTCATATCACGGAAGATTCTTAGGAACAGCATCTGTAGATTTTGCAACACCTGATGACAATGCGGGATATACCTTTGACGAGATTCCCGCTTCTGTAAGCGCCGAGAAGGAAGAGCCGATTATCCCGGAGGAGCAGAGAGTTATCTTTATCAATATCGTAAAGATAGCAAGGTACGTGCTGATATTCGGAGGAGGAGGCACGCTGCTTTTCCTTGCTATAAAGGGAATGGTAAGGTATAGAAAGCTTCACCCAAATTGGAGGGCAAACTGGAGAAGAGAACGAAGAAAGAGAAAGAATAAAGTACGACATGTAGGAATCCATGAAGAAGCCAAAAGACATAAGGCAGAGTTTAAGGCGGAATCCAGAAGACGAACATCGGGACGAAGAAAAGTAAACAAAAGTATGAGTCCCAAGAAAAACAGGATTCATAAGTTCAGATAATCAAAAGCGGGCCGGAATAAAAACGGCCCGCTATTTATATGCGACAAATCTGTTTAAGAAAACTTAACCGGATTCTAATTCCGGCTGTCCTTATTTATCCTTTCTTATACAATACTTGCAGATTGGGTTGCCCTGGCTGGAGAATTTCTCCTCGTATTCGGTCATAACGTTGCCCTCCATAAGCTTTGAGTCGTTATGAAGGTCGTAGGTAATATAATCTGCAGTCCATCCGGCGGGTTCAAGCTCTTCTACGGCAAAATCAAAGAGCCCGCGATTGTCGGTCTTAAACTCTATACAGCCGTCTTCCTTTAAGATTTTATCGTATCTTTCGAGAAACTGTCTTGAAGGGAGACGTCTTTTTGCGTGTCTGTCCTTAGGCCAGGGATCGGAGAAATTAAGATAGATCCTGTCGACTTCACCGGGTGCAAAAACCTTCGCGATATCTTCTGCATCCATACGGAGGAAAATAAGGTTAGGCTTTTCGTCTTCTTCCATTTTTTGGACGGCTCTGAGGAGAACAGCAGAATACTTCTCAATACCGATATAGTTTACATCGGGATTGAGAGATGCAAGGTCATGGATGAAACGTCCCTTACCCATACCGATTTCAATGCGTATGGGATTATTGTTGCCGAATCGTTCATGCCAGGTACCCGGGCATTTCTCGAGCTCGCTTTCATCTACTACATATTTATTGTCCGCTATCATTTCCTGACAGCCCATTATATTGCGTAAGCGCATAATGATCTCCGTTTGAAAACATCTTTAAAATACTAGTGCATTATAAGAAATAAAAAAACTTCTGTCAATTAATCGAAAAATCTTAGTCCTCCTTACAATCTATGGTAGAATAGTTAAATATAAAGGATACGAACTATGTTTGATGTTAAGGAAGAACTTAAAAAACTCCCGAACAGCCCCGGGGTCTACATCATGCGAGATGCAGCCGGAGGCGTTCTTTACGTGGGAAAAGCCGTTAATCTCCACAATCGTGTGCGCTCATACTTTAGAGCTAACGTGGGAAGAGGACCGGCGATAGATCAGATGATCTCCCTCATTGACCATTTTGAATATATAGTTACAGATTCTGAACTTGAGGCCCTTGTACTTGAGAATAATCTCATCAAAGAACACTCGCCTAAGTATAATACACTTCTTAAGGATGACAAGACTTACCCTTATATCAAGGTAACCGTCGGTGATGAATTCCCGAGAGTGATGTTTTCGAGGACGATGAAAAAGGATAAGTCCAGGTACTTTGGTCCTTATAGCAGCGCCGGAGCGGTGAAGGATACGATAGAGCTGCTCAATAAGATTTATATGCTGCGTACCTGCAATAAGACTCTTCCGAGGGATATAGGTCTTGAAAGACCCTGCCTTAACTACCATATAGGTCAGTGTACCGCACCGTGTCAGGGGTATGTTACGGCACAGCAGTATAAAGAGCAGGTTGCAGGTGCGCTGGACTTTCTAAACGGGAATTATAAGCCTGTTCTAAAAGACTTAGAGGAAAAGATGAACAGAGCCTCTGAGAATCTTGAATTCGAGGAAGCAGCCAGATACAGGGATCTGCACGCAAGTGTTAAATCCGTAGCTCAAAAGCAAAAGATCACGGACAATGAGGGCGATGATAAGGATGTAATTGCTCTTAGCAAGGATAAGGAAGATGTTGTCGTACAGGTCTTTTTTGTAAGAGACGGAAAGCTTATCGGAAGAGAGCACTATTATATGACGCATGTGTCGGAAGATGAACCCGGACAGATCTTACAGGAATTTGTCAAACAGTTTTACGCGGGAACGCCTTTTTTGCCGAAGGAATTGATGCTTCAGTACGAGATAGAAGATGCCGAGCTTATTGAAAAATGGCTGAGCGAAAGGCGGGGAGCAAGGGTTTATATCAGGGTTCCCAAGGCGGGCAGTAAGGAGAAACTTGTAGAACTTGCGGCTCATAACGCCGAGATCATCCTTACCCAGGACAGAGAAAAGCTTAAGCGCGAGGAAGGACGTACTATCGGAGCCGTCAAGGAGATAGCTTCTTTACTTGGACTTGAAAATGCAGACCGTATGGAGGCTTTTGATATTTCAAATACCAACGGCTTCGAGAACGTAGCGTCCATGGTTGTATTTGAAAAAGGAAAGCCCAAAAAGAGCGATTACCGGAAATTCAGGATAAAGACGGTGGCCGGACCCGACGACTACGCCTGCATGAGAGAAGCCCTGACAAGGCGCTTTACCCATGGAATGGAAGAAAGCGCCGAGCTTGCAAAAAAGAATTTAGGCTCCGAGTACGGAAGCTTTTCAAGGTTCCCCGATCTTCTCCTTATGGACGGAGGAAGAGGACAGGTCAATATAGCCCTTGAAGTTTTGGGCGAGCTCGGACTTAATGTACCTGTCTGCGGTATGGTTAAGGATGATTACCACAGGACCAGGGGAATATACTTCAACAATGTTGAACTCCCTATAGATATACATTCCGAAGGCTTTAAGCTGGTTACAAGGATCCAGGATGAGGCCCACAGATTTGCTATAGAGTACCATAAGTCCCTTAGGAGCAAGACTCAGGTTAAGTCGATTCTTGATGATATCTCTGGAGTAGGCCCCGCAAGAAGAAAGGCGCTGATGAGGCATTTTGCAAATCTAATGGATATTGCATCGGCGACGGAGGAGGAAATAGCGGCTATCCCTGAGTTTAATCCGGCTGCGGCAAAAGCAGTTGTTGAATTCTTCCGATCAAAGTAATGCTTTTAATGCGGTTATATGATAAAATAACAAGATACACTATGAAAGGCATGGGGTGACAAAATGGCTACAGTTAAACTTACAAAAGTAGTAGAGAAAATGAAACTCGAAAACCTTACTCCAGAGATCGATATCGAGAAGATAAGGATCCACGAGCCCGACATCAACAGACCCGCGCTTCAGATTGCGGGATATTATGAATATTTCGATGCAGCCCGTATCCAGATAATCGGCTATGTTGAGTATTCCTATATGGAAAATGCTCTTACTCCGGAAAAGCAAAGAGAAGCTTTTGAAAAGCTTATGGAGTATCCGATTCCTGCTATTGTTTTTTGCAGAAATCTTAAGCCCAATGATATTTTCCTTGAAGTAGCCAGACAAAAGGGCCGCCCCGTTTTTATTACAAATGAAGCAACCTCCGCATTTACCGCGGAGATCATCAGATGGCTCAATGAACAGCTTGCCCCTATGATGACGGTACACGGCGTACTTATCGATGTATACGGTCAGGGAGTCCTTATTACCGGCGAGAGCGGAATCGGTAAATCTGAGGCGGCGCTTGAGCTTATAAAGCGTGGACACAGACTCGTATCCGATGACGCGGTTGAGCTTAGAAAGATAAGCGACGAGATCCTTATGGGTACGGCGCCGGATATTACAAAGCATCTTATCGAGCTTCGAGGTATCGGAATTGTGGATGTTAAAGCTCTTTACGGTGCATCAAGCGTTAAGGATTATCAGCAGATCGACCTTGTAATCCACTTAGAGGATTGGGACAAGGATAAGGATTACGACAGATTAGGCCTTGAGGACAATTACACCGAGTATCTCGGAGTTAAGGTTGCCAGCCACAACATTCCCATCAGACCCGGACGTAACCTTGCTGTTATCTGCGAATCGGCAGCAGTTAACTTCCGTCAAAAGAAGATGGGATACAATGCAGCCGAAGAATTATATAAGAGATTTCAGGAGAACCTTGCAAAGCGCGGGGGAGAGGAGGAAGAAGACTGATGAAGTATGCAGTTGGAGTCGATATCGGAGGTACTACGGTAAAGATCGGTATCTTCGAGGAGAATTCAAANNNGGCGGTAAGCAGATTATTTCCGACGTTTCAAAGAGCGTTTTGAGTAAGCTTTCCGAGCATGGAATTGACTTAAAGGACGTCCTTGGACTTGGCGTCGGAGCCCCCGGCGCAGTGGATGACAATGGTTATATGTCTGGAGGAGCCGTAAACCTCGGATGGGAACCTTTTAATCTCAGAGAAGCTTTCGAGAAAGAAATCGGGGGCATCGAGGTTAAGGCTGCCAATGATGCAAATGTAGCTGCTTTCGGAGAAATGTGGCAGGGAGGCGGAAGAGGACACAGCGATATGGTGGCCGTTACCCTTGGAACCGGTGTAGGCGGCGGAATTATCGTCGGAGGAAAGATTCTCGCAGGCGCCACGGGAGCCGGCGGAGAGATAGGACATATCCATTTGGTGGATGATGAGCCCGATACCTGCGGATGCGGCGGACACGGTTGCCTTGAGCAGTATGCAT
The DNA here is from genome assembly GCA_902790935.1 of uncultured Lachnospiraceae bacterium. Taxonomy (GTDB): domain Bacteria; phylum Bacillota; class Clostridia; order Lachnospirales; family Lachnospiraceae; genus AC2028. Next base: position 18,543 of record CADATP010000045.1, read on the forward strand.
CTGCCACCGGAATAGTAAGACTTGCAAAGAGAAGACTTGCATCTGACGAGACTCCCAGCTGCTTAAGAGACGGCGAGGTATCTGCAAAGACCGTATTTGATGCGGTAAAGGCAGGGGATAAGCTTGCAACAGAGGTTGCGGAGAAGTTCGGTTACTACTGCGGAAAGGGACTTGCGGCAGTTGCAAACGTTGTAAATCCCGAAGTTTTCGTCATCGGCGGAGGCGTATCCAAGGCAGGAGAGATCCTTATTAAGTTTATCGAGCCCAGCTTTAAAAAGTACGCATTCCCTCCCTGCAGGGGAGCAAAGTTTGCGATGGCTGAGCTTGGCAATGATGCCGGAATCGTAGGAGCTGCCGGTATGATCATCAATAAATAAGTATTGATACTAAGCTTAAAGGCGGTAATAAATGATTACCAAAGAAGTAATAGATTCGATAATTGAATATACTTCGGCTGAAAATGTAAAGCAGGGCGAACTCCTTTCCGGATATACGACTTTCAAGATCGGCGGACCCGCAAGTTGCCTTGTGGAAATAGATACCGTCAAGCAACTGACAGATGTGTCAAAATATCTAAAGCGTGAAAAAATCCCTTTTTACGTCCTCGGAAACGGAAGTAATACTCTTTTTTCAGATGAGGGTTACGAAGGCGTTGTGATCCACCTTGGGAAAAAGATATCCGATATAAGAGTTGAAGGGAATCTTATCTTTGCGGAAGCGGGAGCAATGCTGGTGCGGGTATCTAAGGAAGCTCAAAAGGCTTCTCTCTCGGGACTTGAGTTCGCTGCCGGAATCCCCGGAACTGTCGGGGGAGGCGTCGTGATGAACGCTGGCGCTTATGACGGAGAGCTTAAGCAGGTGGTTAAATCCGTAAGCGCCGTTTCGCCGGAGGGAGAGTTTGTTACTCTTTCGAATAAGGAAGCGGACTTCGGATACAGAAGCAGCCTGATGCGCAGGGAAGAATATGTTATTACCGAAGTCGTTTTTGAACTGGAGAGGGGAAATGCTGACGAGATCCTCGATAAGATGAACGACTTTAACGAAAGGCGAAGAGCTAAACAGCCCCTTGATCTGCCCAGCGCGGGAAGTACCTTTAAGCGCCCGGAGGGAAACTTTGCGGGAAAGCTTATTATGGAGGCCGGTCTTGCCGGATTTGCCGTAGGCGGCGCAAAGGTGTCCGAGAAACATTGCGGATTTGTAGTTAATACCGGAAACGCTTCCTCGAAGGATGTTTTAGATCTTATAAAGGAAGTACAGCAAAGAGTTTTTGAGACCTCGGGAGTTAATCTCGAGCCGGAGATAGAGATAGTACAATGAGATTTGTAATTGTTACCGGAATGAGCGGCGGCGGAAAAAGTACGACGCTGAAAATGCTTGAAGATATGGGCTTTTATTGTGTAGACAATCTGCCCGTTTCTTTGCTTGAAAAATTTGCGGAACTGATCATGCAGCCCGGAACAGAGCTTACAAAGGTTGCTTTAGGGCTTGATGTCAGAAACGGTCAGTCCTTTATGGAGCTTCCCAAGGTGCTCGACCGCCTTGCGGGGATGAATATCAGCGTTGATGTCCTTTACCTTGAGGCGTCTGAGCGCGCTCTTATCCGTAGATACAAAGAGACAAGGCGTATGCATCCTCTCTCCCCTGAAGGAAGAGTAGAGGACGGAGTAGCAAAAGAGCGTGAGATGCTCGAGAAGATAAAGCCCTATTCCAAGTACGTCATTGATACAACGAATCTCCTCACAAGAGAGCTTAAGGCACAGCTTGACGAGATCTTTGTCAAGGACAAGGCTTACAACAACCTTATGGTTTCAATCATGTCCTTCGGATTTAAACACGGAATCCCCGTGGATGCGGATCTTGTTTTTGATGTAAGGTTTTTACCAAACCCGTTCTATATAGAAGAACTTAAGACCAAAACGGGACTTGACGAGGAAGTAAGAAACTACGTTATGCAGTTTGACGAGGCCGGAATATTCCTTGACAAGATAGTGGACCTCTTGCAGTTCCTTATCCCCAATTACATAAAAGAAGGCAAGTACTCTTTGGTCGTTGCCATCGGATGTACCGGCGGAAAGCACAGAAGCGTTACTCTGGCCGGCCAGCTTTACGACAGACTTGAAAAACAGGGCGGATGCGGACTTAAGCTTTACCACAGAGACGTTACGGTTCAGGGAAAATAAAGGAGAATACAGATGTCTTTTGCCGGAACGGTTAAAAAGGAGCTGACGCAAAAGATGGCGCCTTCCAGACATTGCCGGCTCGCGGAGCTGGCGGGGCTGTTTCATTCCTGCGGTCATATCGGAAGATCGGACGGCGGTATGATAAGCATAGGATTTGCGGCTCAGGATGAGGCTATAGTCAGAAAAGGCTTTACTTTATTAAGAAAAACATTTAATATAGTTGGGGAAATTAGCGAGAACAGTCCCGAATTTAAGGAGTTTTTTTCCAAAATGGGAGACCCGGAAGATGCCGCGGATCCATTGATGATCAAGAATTCCTGTTGCCAGAGAAGTTTCCTCAGGGGCGCCTTTTTGGGGGCCGGCTCTGTAAACGATCCCGCTAAAACTTACCATTTGGAGTTTGTCTGTCAGTCCCGGAAAAAGGCGGAGCAGATAGCTCGCGTTATAGGAGCTTTTGATATTTCCACAAAGATCACAACAAGACGGAAAAGCTATGTGGTCTATATAAAGGAAGGCGAAGCGATAGTAGAGATGCTCAGCGTTCTCGAAGCGCCTAACTCCCTTATGGAGATGGAAAATGCCCGAATATTTAAAGAAGTCAACAATACGGTAAACAGGCGTGTAAACTGCGAGATGTCCAATATCCGTAAAACTGTTAATGCGTCTGCAAGACAGGTTGAAGATATCATCTATATAAGAGACCATTACGGTCTTGAGAGGCTGCCTGAGAGCCTTGCGGAAATGGCTCAGGTCAGGCTTGAATTTCCTGAAGCTCCTTTAGGGGAACTTGGAGAACATTTAGATCCTCCCGTTGGAAAATCGGGAGTTAATCATAGATTGAGGAGACTGGGAGAAATGGCAGAAAAGCTTAGAGAGGGCTTGGAGCCGTAAGTATTTGAGGAGATCCGCCAAGGCGGGATTATGAAAGGATTTATTGGTTATGAAGACGAGTAAGATTAAGGTTAACTTGGAAAATGGCCAGGAGGCCAGACCCATTGCGCTTCTTGTTCAGGAAGCCGGTAAGTTTGAAAGCAGAATCTATCTTGAGATCGGCACGCCTTGGTATGACAAACGGAGACGAAGTGGAAGTATCTGCTGAGGGTGATGACGAAGAGGCTGCTCTTGACGGAGTTGTAGGTTTTCTTCTTGGGGATAAATAATCCAAAGACAGTTTTTGGGGTATCTACGTATGAAACAGAATAAAAAGATGCTGTTCGTATATAATCCTAAGGCCGGTAAAGCTATGATCAGAAACAAGCTTGCCGACATACTGGATATATTTACGGCCGGCGGATATGAGATCACTATCGTTCCGACCCAGAGGCACGGCGACGCGGTTAATATTGTAAAGAACCGCTCAAATATCTACGATGTAGTCGTCTGCAGCGGTGGTGACGGAACTTTGGATGAAGTTGTAAACGGAATGCTGCAAAGCGACCATAGAACGCCCCTCGGGTATATCCCTGCGGGATCTACCAATGATTTTGCGGCGAGCCTTGCTATTCCTTCGGATATGCTGAAGGCAGCAAATATAATTGTTTCCGGATCTGATTTTTCCTGCGACGTAGGAAGCTTTAATGACTCCAACTTTATCTATGTAGCGGCTTTTGGGCTGTTCAGCGAGATTTCCTATTCCACCGATCAGCAGATAAAGAACGCTTTGGGACATACCGCGTACATCTTGAGCGGCGGAAAGTCCCTTTTAAATGCGCATGCGCACAAATTAAAGGTTACGGCAAACGGTGAGACAATCGAGGATGTCTTTATCTACGGAATGATCTCCAACTCTAAGCAGGTTGGTGGATTCCAGGGAATTATGGGACCCGGAGTAGAGCTTGATGACGGAGAGTTTGAAGTTACTCTTATCAAGGATCCCAAGACTCCGCCGGAGCTCAACACGATCCTCGTCTCTCTTCTTGAGAGAAATTTTGATAATGATCTTATGTACAGCTTCAGGACTAACGACATTACGATCGAGTCTGATGAGCCTGTAAGCTGGGCCCTTGACGGAGAAGACGGAGGAGCCCATAAAAAGGTTCATATTAAGACTTTGCCCAAGGCTATCGACATCAAGGTTATTTACCAATAAAAAATAGTATGTTATAATTTTCACATAATTGAATAGTTAATCCGCACTTATCTGCGGACGCAAATGTTAAAAGCGGAGGTATAAAAAATGTTAGTATCAGCTACAGACATGCTCAAAAAAGCAAAAGCCGGCCACTATGCAGTCGGACAGTTCAACATCAACAACCTCGAGTGGACTAAGTCTATTCTCCTTACAGCTAAGGAGCTTAGAAGCCCTGTAATCCTTGGTGTATCCGAGGGTGCCGGAAAGTACATGGGTGGTTATGACGTAGTTGTCGGAATGGTAAACGGACTCTTAAAGGATCTCGATATCGATGTTCCCGTTGCCCTTCACCTTGACCACGGTACATACGAGCACTGCTACAAGTGCATCGAAGCAGGATTCTCATCAATCATGTTCGATGGTTCTCACTACTCAATCGATGAGAACGTTCAGAAGACTACCGAGCTCGTTAAGGCAGCTCACAGAAAGGGACTTTCCATCGAAGCGGAAGTTGGTTCAATCGGCGGAGAAGAAGATGGCGTTATCGGAATGGGCGAGTGCGCTGATCCTAATGAGTGTAAGATGATTGCTGATCTTGGAGTAGACTTCCTTGCAGCAGGTATCGGAAACATCCACGGAAAGTATCCCGCAAACTGGCAGGGACTTTCATTTGAAACTCTTGATGCTATCCAGAAGCTTACCGGTGAGCTTCCTCTCGTTCTTCACGGAGGAACAGGTATCCCCGCTGATATGATCAAGAAGGCTATCGACCTTGGCGTTTCAAAGATCAACGTTAACACCGAGTGCCAGCTTTCATTCGCAGCAGCTACCAGAAAGTATGTTGAAGAAGGAAAGGATCTTGAAGGAAAGGGATTCGATCCCAGAAAGCTTCTTGCTCCCGGAACTCAGGCTATCCACGACACCGTTAAGGAGAAGATGGAACTCTTCGGATCTGTTGGAAAAGCAGAATAAATAAAAAAAGCCCTATAAAAGGGAGGATGCCGGGAAACTTTTGTTTCCCGGCATTATATTATGAAAAAGTGTTTAAACTTGTCTTAAGCTCTTCTCTTCATCTGATAAGTAGATTATATATGTCAATAGTTTCTAAAAAATGATTTACAGGTAAACATAATTTAAAACAATTATGAATTAATTATGAACGAAAAGCCCCTCAAAACCTTGATTTTACAAGGTGTTGAGGGGCTGATGTCTTAAACCACAAGATGTTGAGTTAACATTTTTCAGGTTCGGGATACTCTACTCCGAAGGTTTCTGCAACTACGGTTTCCATTATCTGATCCTCTAAAGGACGGTCGGAAAAATCGGTAGGAGTCTCGGCAATAGCGTTTACAACGTCCATTCCCTCAATAACTTTACCGAAAGCGGCATACTGTCCGTCGAGGTGGGGTGAGTTTTTGTGCATAACAAAGAACTGGCTTCCTGCGGAATCGGGGAACATTGTACGGGCCATGGAAAGAACGCCCTCGGTATGCTTAAGGTCGTTATCGAAGCCGTTGATCTTGAATTCACCCTTGATGGAATATCCGGGACCGCCGGCTCCTGTTCCTTCGGGATCTCCGCCCTGGATCATAAAGCCTCTGATTACTCTGTGGAAAATAAGTCCATTGTAAAATCCTTTGTTTACCAGACTTAAAAAGTTGTTAACGGTATTGGGAGCGATTTCGGGATAAAGCTCAGCTTTGAATGTATCTCCGCTCTTCATGGTAAAAGTAACAACGGGATTTTGTGACATTTTTAGTCCTCCTTAACAAATTGACGGGTGCTTTGAAATTTCGTTATTTTTAACAAAATTCAACTGAAATTATTATACACTAAATCAGCCAAAATATTTAGTCTTTCTTGTAAATAAGTGTTAAAATATTAATTACTTGATAACCAACGGGGCGAGATATATCTGATGGTTATTTTGCAGTAATAAAATATAGGAGTGTGGTACTAATGGAAACGAAAACAAAAGTAGGCTTTTTCTCTTCAATGCGGTTTAAGATCATACTTATGGTAACGATCGGTGCATTGGTAACATCCGGAGTGATCATTGCAATTTTGCTTCCGACGCTCAGAAAGAGCATTCAGCAGACAAACCATGATTATCTTATGGATATGTCGGTGGCATACGGTAATGCACTTGATGATACATATGCTGCCATTGGTGACAGTATGATCGAAACATACGAGACATTAGATATAATGCTCGGTGAAGTAAAAATCTCGAATTTAAGCTCCAGCTATGCTTACCTTGTAAGCGCAGACGGAACAATGCTTTACCACCCTACGGCGGATAAAGTCGGAAACCCGGTTGAGAACGTTATGGTAAAAGGCCTTGTAGCTGATATTCAGGCAGGCAAAGACCTCTCGGGACAGAATGATTCTATAGAGTATCTTTTTAAGGGCAAGATAAAAATGGCTTCTTACCATGTCGGCCCTGATAACAAATATATTCTTATCGTTACCGCTGATAAGGATGAGGTAATGAAACAGGTTAAGAAAATAACCACCCAGGCTTTTGTTGCTGCATTTATAATTCTTTTAATAGTTGTAGGAATTACCATCTGGGTTACATACGTGATGGTTTCCCCTCTTACAAAGGTTACTGAGATCATCAACAAGCTGGCTTCCCTTGATATTACCAAGAATGAGGGAACAGATAAGATCAAGAACCGCAAGGATGAGACCGGTGTCATCTGCAGAGCTGTAAGTGAGATGAGACACAGTCTTGTTGACATTGTCAGCGATATTTCGAGCCAGAGTGAGAAGCTTGCGGCTGCCAACGGTGAGTTCCATGAGAGATTCCAGGAGATCTCCGAGAACGTATCCAACGTAAACATCGCAGTTGAAGAGATTGCCGAAGGAAGCACATCTCAGGCACAGGAGACTACCTCGGCCGGAGAGCAGGTAGGAAATATTGGTACCGTAATCGAGACAAACGTACGTAACGTTGAAAAGCTCGAAGAGACTGTTCGCCAGATGAACGAACTCTCCGATAAGGCAAGCGCTACTCTTTCAAATCTCAAGGGCATCAATGAGCAGACCGCTTCAAACATCGATATCGTATCTGACCAGACCGGAAGAACCAATGCTTCCGCTACCAAGATTCAGGAAGCAGTTACTCTTATTCAGGATATTGCAAGCCAGACAAACCTTCTTTCTCTTAATGCTTCCATCGAGGCAGCAAGAGCGGGAGAGGCAGGCCGCGGATTTGCCGTAGTTGCTGAAGAAATCAGAAAGCTTGCTGACGATTCCGCTGCAAGTGCTAATGAGATCAACAATATTGTTGAGGAACTTATAGAGAACTCCAACCAGAGCGTTGGCAAGATGCAGGAAGTTAAAGAAGATTCCGACAGACAGATGGAGCAGCTCCAGAGCACGATCGATTCCTTCGATTCTCTTCGTCAGTTCGTACAGGAAGTTGCTACCGCATCCGGAGATATTGCCGGACAGATGACAGACCTTGAAAAGGAAAAGAACATCATCAGCGGTGTTGTTGAACAGCTTGCAGCTATCTCTGAGGAGAACGCAGCATCTACCGAAGAGACCAGTGCTTCAATGCAGACTCTCTCGGGCGCAGTTCAGTCCTGCCAGGAGGAGACTGATGTCCTCAACCAGCTTAGCGCTGATCTTTCCGCAGAGGTTAACAGATTTAAGCTCTAAAAGATGGTATTAATTTAATAGAGAAGGTTAATATAAAAGAGAAGCCCCGTCCGAAAGGATGGGGCTTCTCTGCACCAAAAAATGACACAGGGGGACGGGGTTGGGGGTTCATTTTCAATTCTGAAAATGAACCCCCAACCCCGTCCCCCTGTGTCA
>CADATP010000046.1 GCA_902790935.1 uncultured Lachnospiraceae bacterium
GGTGAGCGCACCATACTTTTTGCTTTAATCCATAATTAAGCATCTAATAAATTTATACAAGTTTCCTGAGCTTAGAAACAATATCCTTAATACGTTCATTCTCCATCTGCATAGAAACGGGATTAACGATCATCCTGGCGGATAAAGGACATATCTCCTCGAGAACAGTAAGTCCGTTTTCACGTAAGGTAGAACCGGTTTCAACGATATCAACAATGACATCGGTTAGATTAACGATAGGACCAAGCTCTACGGATCCGTTTAACTTGATGATATCAACGGTTTGGTGCTTCTTTTCATAGAAGTACTCCCTCGCGATCCTTGGATACTTGCTGGCAACCCTGATGCGCTCATGGTGTAAAAGAAGATCCGCCGCGCTTGCAGGACCGCATACGCACATCCTGCACTTTCCGAAGCCAAGATCCAAAACCTCGTAAACATTACGATTCTCCTCGAGGATGGTATCTCTTCCGACAACACCGATATCGGCAGCGCCGTATTCAACGTAGGTCGGAACATCGGGCCCCTTTGATAAAAAGAACTTAAGCTTAAGATCTTCATTTACAAAGATAAGCTTTCGCGAATCCTTATCCTTCATCTCTTCGCAGCTTATACCTATCTGTTCCAAAAGATCCATTGTTTTATTTGCTAGACGCCCCTTCCCAAGGGCAAATGTAAGATATCTGTCGTTACTCATATTAATCTCCCTATCAAGGATTTGTTTTAGAATTAAGTATTACGTTTTTGCCCTGTTTTCTAAGCTCGGATGCTTTATTTAAAGCCTTTGAAAACTCTTCAAGATCATCAGGATTGTAGATGATGTAAGTAGGCTCTTCCTTTAAAGGAAGTGAAATATTCTGGCTTGAGAGAGCCTCTAAAATATCATCTATCTGAAGTCCGAAGCCGATAGCCGGTGCATTCTTCCCGAAGTGCAATAAAAGATTATCGTATCTTCCGCCCTTAACTATCGCACGTCCCAGTCCGTAGGTATAAACTCTGAAGATCACGCCCGTGTAATAGTTGTATTTACTAAGCATACCGAGATCAAATGAAACGTACTTTTCAACTCCGTAGCTGCAAAGAACCTTGTATAACTGTTCAAGCCTTTCAAGAGCCTTCACAGATCTGTCGTTATTTACATTTTCGCCTGCAGTCTGAAGTGAATCCAGATCATTAAATGAATCGGCGATTCCAAGGAGTTTTTCCTTGTATGGAGAAGCAATCTTCTTTTCCTCAATCAGCTCCTGAGCCGCAAAATAATTCTTTCCCGAAATAAGCGTTCTTAGTTCTAATTCTGTTTCATCATCGATCCCGGCTTCTTCGCAAAGTCCCTTGAAATAACCGATATGTCCAATGGATACTCTGAAATCCTTTAATCCCGCTTCCTTTAAGCAATTTATGGAAAGAGCTATAACTTCTCCGTCTGCAAATACAGAATCATCTCCGATAAATTCAGCGCCAAGCTGTGTTGATTCCTCAAGCTTTCCCTGAAGAGAATCCGTCCTCGTAAATGCGCTTCCCAAATAGGATAATCTTAACGGCTCATTGCTGTCACAAAAATACTTTGCGGCACATCTGGCAATCGAAGGGGTAAAATCAGGCCTTAAAACAAGGGTATTGTTTTCCTTGTCAAAAAACTTGTAAAGCTCATTGCTTGGTATTGTTCCAACCTCTTTTGAAAACACGTCAAAGAATTCAAAAGTCGGTGTCTGAACCTTTCTGTAACCGAAAGAATCGATAATCTTAGAAAGCTGCTCTTCAAGATACGCTTTGTTATCGTACTCTCTACCGTATATATCTCTTACTCCTTCGGGGGTGTGCAATAATTTATTATTCATAAAGATCTCCGTTTAAACGCTTTAGCATAGTAGCGTGCTAACATGGTAAATAACTAAATTAATGACAGTATACTTACATTTATCTCTTTTGTCAACTTTTTATCAATATAATAATAAAAAATCTCAAATACTTTTAGACCAAGGTCTATTTCAATCTCTGTCGTTTAGATCCTGTTGAAGCTTATCTAAATAAGGTACCAGAATTCCCGCATGCTTCGGTATAATATAATCGGGATTAAGCTCGTCGTGTCTGAAACTCTTTCTGCCACCCTCTTTAGCTCTGTCCCAAAAGAATCTGAGCATATCCAAAGGAAGGTAATAAAGCTCATCACGTCCCGTAAAATATATAAGGAAAAAGGCAATACCTCCCTGCTTTTCAAAATCAATCATAAACTGTACCTGATGCTCGTGGATATTTTGCAGAGCAAACGTATCTGTAGCGCATTCCTTTGCATCAAAACAAACCGGTATCCCCTGCACAGCTCCTATATAGTCAACAGTACTCTTTTGATCAAAATAGGCAAGGGTTATATGACGCGTCTCTTTATCGATCGTGATCGGTGTGATCGGCGTAGGAATCTTTTGAATAAGTGCAAGTCCGCTCTCTAAATATTTTTCATTTGTTTTGTTAATCATATCCTCAAGAGTAGAACCCCTGAGGCCTCTGGATTTCCAAGTAGGCATTGTCTTTCCTTTAAACCATATTTACAAGCTCGTTACTTACGTTTGTTATCTCATCTTCTATCTTTTTAAGGGTAGATTTAAAGTTTTCTTTTCTGCTTTCAGCAGATTTAATAAGCTCCACAGCATCCTTTCCTGTTTGGGCCGCTGTGGGGAGTCCGCCGGGATATTTTATATAATGCCCCGCTAAAAATACATTGCCAAGGCCTTTGATATCCTGCGGTAAAAATGCATTTACGCTGAGTGCCGTAGTTATAAACCGCATAAAAGAACCATTGGTATCGTTGTTTCTTTTAAGATAAGAGTATGGCGTCCAAACATCCAATATCTTAAGCTTTCCTTCGTAAGCGGGAAATTTCTCTTCGATTTCGTTTTGAATCGCTTTAGCTATATTGTACTTTTGTGAATCGTACTTTTCTTTCCCGGATTCATACAGCTTTTTCCAATATCTGCAGTCCTTTTCATACTGATCCAAAGATACCTGGATTACGGTTTTACCGGGTGGAGCGATATACTCCCCATATTTACGGTAATTTTTAACTCCGATTCGGTTGTACTTTTCATATCCTGCTTCTATATCAGAGCATGGAAATGTAAGGGAATCGGGTACCTCCTCGAATAGTCCGTCTAAAGCAAAAGCTACCTGGAAAGCGCTGTAAAAGGTATATTTTAATCTGTCTTTATATATCTCTTTAAGAGAAAGGGGTGCATACTTTTTACTTATCAGATTATTAAAAGCGTAATTGATATCGCAGGCAATGATAACGTAATCGCTGCTTATAAATTCGTCATTTTCAAGGACTATTCCCTTGGCTTTATGAACAGTGATCTGCTTTATAATATTTCCGATCTCATCTGCAATAGAGCTGACATACTCCTTGCGGTCAAGCTTTATCTTTTTAACGGGCGTATTTAAACAGATTTTGCCACCTTCTTTTATATATGTATCGTAGAGGCTTTTTGCAAGGCCGATAGAACCGCCTTCGATAAGGTCTCCGTTTCCTGCGATATAGAAGCTGTAAGCCAAAATAAGCCAATAGGATTCATATTCCTTAGGGCAAAAATCAAGAATCAGTTTTTGGAGAAGCGGGCTTTTGAATCTTTTAGCCCATTCTGTATTTCTAAGTCCCATATAACGCATGGACTTAATAAGGAATTCCTTGGGAGGAATAACCTTTGTCATTTCGCTGATGCTTTCCGCAATCTCTTTGGGGCCATTTTTCGGAAAGCTGACAGCATCATTAGCGATCTTTGCAAAGTCAATAAAAGAGTTTATCTCTTCAGCATCTTTCGGTGCAATACGAAGCATCTCTTCTCTTGTCTTTTCGGGATCCGGCCAAAGATGCACAGTCTCTCCGTAATACTCCGAAGCCCAAAAATAATCTCTTTTTATGATCTTGGTATCGTCTGTAATAACACCGAGCTCTCTCCAAAGATCGTTTGTAAGAGTTCCCTTTTGCGTACCTGTAAGCCAGTGAAGGCAGTTGTCTATTGCAAACCCGTCTCTATACCAGCCACTGCAACTTCCGCCGTAAGTAGCGTTTTTTTCATAGATTACCGGTTCGAAGCCTGCTCTAAGCGCAAATATCCCGGCACTTAATCCGGCGACACCGCCCCCTATTATCAGTACCTTTGTTTTTTTATTCTCACCACTCATATTTTTATTTCCCATAAGGTCTTAATGCAATGCTGCTCTGTAAATCTTATAAGCGCCTGCAGCATCAAGCGGTCTTATCCTTGATAGTTTAACAGTATCCTGCATCGTAGCATCCAATGAAAGGCTTCTTAAATCCTCGTCAGAAGGGTTAATACCAAGATCTTTTAAAGATACGGGCATACCTATCGATCTAAAGAAATCTACAGTCTTTTCTATTCCCAGTAGAGCTGCCTTTTCATCATCGGTTTCATTTATCTCCCATACCTTTCTTGCGTACCTTGAAAATCTGGGAAGCGCTTCCCTAAAAAGTTCTTTAGCCCATGCACCCCAAACTGCGGATAGAGAATCACCATGGGTTACATCATACTTTGCGGAAAGAGCATGTCCGAATTTATGTACGGAAAAGTCTTTTCCTCTGCCGCATTCCGTAAGATTATTATGTGAAAGGCTTGAAGCCCAGAAAACTTCGCACATAGCGTCATAATCAGAAGGATTCTTATAAGCTATGGATCCGTTTTTAATCATACATCTAAGAAGGCCTTCCGCAATTTCGTCAGTCATATCGCAGTGCGAACCCGGGATAAAATATCTTTCCATTGTATGCATCATAATATCTGTCACACCGGCCGCTATCTGGTTCTTGGGAAGGCTTGCTCCCAAAGCGGGATTTACGATAGCAAAAGCGCATCTGTTAAAATCCGTATTTATACCGCACTTTTTTCCGATCTCTTCATTGGTTAACACAGCTGAATCGCTCATCTCGCTGCCGGCGGCTGCTATTGTTAGAACAGCTCCGACGGGAATAGATTTTGTTAAAGGAACCTTTTTAGACCAGATATCCCAAAGATCCGTTTCGCTGTTTGCGGTTCCGTGTGCAATAGCCTTTGCGGTATCTATGGCACTTCCGCCGCCTACGGCGATTATAAGATCGGCTCCGAAAATAACAGCTTCTTTAACGCCCTCTCTGGCATGGGCTAATGTAGGATTGGGCTTAGCTCCGCCAAAGTCCTTGTATTTAAGGCCTGCAGTAGCTAATGACTCGTGAACCCTGTCTAAAAGTCCGCTCTTTATAACGCTTCCTTTTCCGTAGACTATTAAAGCCTTTTTTCCGTACTTTGCGGCCGTCTCTCCTGTCTCTTTTTCTGTATCCTTACCAAAAATCACCTCGGTAGGTGCGTAGTATCTGAAATTATCCATCTTTAAGTCTCGCTTTTTTAAAAAATCCTGTTTAATCAATCAAAAAATATATTAAAAAAACTACATAAAATAACTATTTAAAGAATCCGAACCTTTTAATTTCACCAGGAAAATCAATCCGAATTTCTTTATTCGCCAGGGCTATAAATCTTTCACCCAATACTTCCTCACCGGGGAAAACAAGCCTGTAAGCGCATAGGATCTGGTGCTTAAAACCTTTGTCATTCGCGCCGTACTTTTTATCTCCGTAAATCGGATGCCCCAGGCTTGAAAGCTGAGCTCTTATCTGGTGGGGCTTTCCGGTATGAAGATTTACTTCTAAAAGCGTAGCTTCATCGTTAAAAGAAAGGGGGTTAAACTCAGTATATATATTTGCCTTTAGATCTTCATCGGAAATATTTTTTATAAATGACTTATTTTTTACAGTATCTTTTATCAGTATTCCTCTTGCGGAAAAAGCTTTTTCTATTTTTCCGTGACAAACCGTAACGTAGTATTTTTCAATATTTCCTCCCCGGATTATCTCGCTCATCTTTTGGAGACCCGGAAGGCTGATACCGCAAACTATAAGTCCGCTTGTATTTCGATCGAGCCTGTTGCAGGTAGAAGGCTTAAAGGTACGAAGCTCGTTTTCTGAAATCTTTCCGCTTTCAAAAAGATATTCTATAAGCCAGTCATTAACGCTGTAATCTCCCTTTTCGGCTTTTTGTGAAAGAAGGCCTGCGGGCTTATTTGCTATAAGGATATCTTCATCCTCGTATATAACCGTTGGTTTTTGTAAAGAAGCGGAATTTCTTTTCTTTGATTCCGTTTTTACTTTATCGCCGCTACTTAATTCGGATGCCTTGCCAAAAGAGCCTTTATCTAAATCCGCGCCCCTAGTAAACTTCTCGAAGGTTTCATCCGAGAAAAAGCTCTCAACGCTGTCGCCTTCCGAAAGGATCTCTGAGCCGTCGGATTTCTTTTTATTCAGAGTAATATTCTTTTTTCTAAGCATCTTGTATACAAGACTTTTAGGCGCACCGGGCAGGTATTTAGCTAAAAATTTGTCAAACCTCTGTCCGGCTTGGTTCTTGCCGATTATAAACTGCTGCATATTTGGTCCCGATTAAAAAACAATCTAAACTTTTTTTGCCAATATAAGCTATTACTGCCGCTAAAAACTATAAAGCATATCTAAAGCTTCTTACAAAGAAATGCTCTTAAGGACGTTCATAATGCCCTCTTCATTGCCTGAGTCTTTAAGCTCCGATAAAGACTTAAGCCTTTCAAGATATTTATCTTTATCTTTGAAAACCTTAACTGTAATATCCTTGTAATTTTCCGCTTTTAAATATGTGCTTATATGCTTAGAAAAGGTCTCTTCGTTTAAATCTGCTTTTTCCGTAAAGCAGATAACAGATCCGCTTTTAACTGCAAGGTGAGCTGTGGGATAGTTTTTTTCGTAGGACGTAAAGACCAGATCAAAAGCATTTACCAAAGTTTCGGAGAGCTTTTCCGCTTCGGCTGCAAAGGCAGGGTTTCCTGATTTAAACCTGATAAACATTATCATATTTACAGCGCTTTTTGCGGCGGGTAAAACCCCGAGTACCGCTACTATTGTTAAAAGATTTTTGTTTGTATGGGTGGTCAGAAATCCGATAAGATATACGGCAGCACTTAGCGCAAATAAAAGTACTGTTCTGATTATTTCGTAGGTACGCTGATTTGAAAGGTAGTTTCTTTCGCCTTTAAATTTTTCTGTGCTAAATAATCTTTTGAAGTTCATCTTCTGTAAGTTCTCTCCATTTTCCTTCTTCTAAATCTTCGGGAAGCGCTAAGTTTCCGAAAGAAACCCTCTTTAAGGTGACAACCTCGTTCCCTACAGCCTCAAGCATACGCTTTACTTGATGGTATCTGCCTTCATGTATAGTTAAAAGCAGGCTCTTTTCATCTATAAGTTCTGTTTTTGCGGGAAGGGTAATCTCTTCATCTCCGATATCAACACCAGCCTCTAAGGCCTCTAAATCGCTTTTGGAAAGGGAATGAAGTGTGCCCACAAGATAAGTCTTATCTACATGGTACTTAGGGCTTAAAAGCCTGTGAGAAAGAGCTCCGTCGTTGGTAATAAGAAGAAGACCCGTTGTATCCTTGTCCAGCCTCCCTACAGGAAACAGATCCTTTGCCGGCAAGGGCTTTATAAGATCCATAACCGTCTCCTGCTTTTTGTCTCTGGTGGCTGTAACTATTTCGCCCGGCTTATTTAAGATGATATAAATATACTTTTTATACTCTATCTTTTTACCTTTAAAGCAGATTTCGTCCCTGTTTTCATCAATACTAAAGTCAGCTTTTTTAACTATTTCCCCGTTAACGGTCACAACACCGCTTTTAAGATACTCTTTTACCTGACTTCTTGTTCCTAAATTATTATTACTAAGAAATTTATCAATTCTCATATAATCAAAAAAATCACCGGTTTCACAAAAAGCGAAACCGGCGTTTAATTAGTTTATTCCTGTTCTGAAGATTCTTCTGCGGGGGTAACATCCTGGGCTTCTTCAGGGTGCAGCTGCTTATGATCTTCACGAATATTTGCAGCGTATGTATTTAGTGTATTAATAAGGGCTGTGTAATGGTCTGTAGCCTGCTTTGAAGAAGAATCGAAAATGTTCTCCAGATAAACCATAACATCTTCCATGTACTGCGTAGCTGCATCTCTGAGCTGGTTTGCCTGAGCTGTAGCGGTATCTACGATGTTCTGCGCTTGGTTTTTAGCCATCAGGATTACTTCATCAGCCTGCTCATAAGCTCTTCTCATAATAACATTTTCGCTTACAAGCTCATCAGACTGTACAACCGAATCATCAAGAAGCTTTTTTGCTCTGGTCTTTGCGTCGGAATAAATAGCTTCCTGTCTGGCGATGATCTTTCGGCATTTATCTATCTCTTCGGGAGCTTTACGTCTTAAGTCACGCAGGAACTCTTCCATCTTGTCCCTGTTACAAACAATTTCCGTGGAAGACATGAACTTGCCCTTGCAGTTGCTGACATATTCTTCCATCTCGTCGATTACTTGAAAAATCTGACTATCCATTTTCTCTCTCTAAGCTTTCTTTTAATTTTGTTTATATTTTTCATGTATCATATCGGCAACATAATCCGGAACGGTTTTACTGATATCCCCTCCGAAATATGCGATCTCCTTGACTCCCGATGAAGAAAGGTAGGAGTACTCAAGAGATGTTGATAAAAATATAGTATCAAGCTTTCCGCCGGATAAAACGCGATTTGTCTGGGCCAGCTGGAGTTCATACTCGAAGTCGGTAACGGCTCTCAGTCCTCTGACCGCAACATGCAGATCGTTTTTATAAGCATAATCGCAAAGAAGCCCGCTAAAGGAATCAACCTGAACATTAGGCAATCCTTCAGTCGCTCTCTTTAATATTTTAACACGCTCATCAACCGAAAACAATGGGTTCTTTTGGTTATTGTTAAGGACCGCAACTATCAAAATATCGAACATCTCAGATGCCCTTTTGATAATATCCAGATGGCCTAAAGTCATAGGATCAAAGCTGCCGGGATAGACTGCTCTTTTCATACAAAATACCTCCTAAGCGTGTCAAACCCTTTTATGAAGGAATACGTGCTTGTTGTTTTTATATTCCTTAACTCTCGAAATCTCAAATCCAAGATCAGTTACATAATCAAATCCGGTTTTAAGATCGGCCTCAATGATTATAAGAGTATCCTCGTCGCAGTATTTGGCGTTTTTTAAAAGCTCCAAAACGCCTCTTTCAAGGCCTTTCTCGTAAGGAGGATCCATAAAAATAATGTCTACATGCTTCTCATAAATATTATAGATTGCAGATGAAACATCCTGTTTAAATACTATAGCACGGTCTTGCAGTTTCGTAAATGCAAGATTCTCTGTGATGCATGCATTCGCCGAAGCCCCATTGTCAATAAAGTAAGCCTTTCTGGCACCTCTGGACAGGGCTTCTATACCGATTCCGCCGCTTCCAGCGAACATATCCACAAATACGCACTCGGGGATATCGCCCTGTAAAATATTAAATAACGTTTCTTTAATACGATCCTGAGTAGGTCTTGTATCAAGCCCCTCGGGTGTCTTTAATGGAAGGCTTCTGCATTCGCCGGCAATTACTCTCATATAGTTTCCTCTTATCTAAGCTTTGTACCCTTGGCATCTCTCTTTTGAAGCTTTACGGTATTGAGAACGATGCTGTGGCCGTTGTGCTCTATAGCTGCATCGTCCTGAGCCTTTGTAATATAAACTTCCTCCACGCCGTCCTTTGGATCAAGCTTCATAGCTCTTACGCCCTGTGAAACCTTCTTAAGTACCGAGATCTCTTCAATCTGGAACCTAAGGAAATATCCGTTTCTCGACTTAAGGATGATATTCTTTTCATCCGTAAGAGGAAGTACTGCAGCTACTTCATCCTTATCCGAAAGTTTTGTGGAAGCAATGGTTTTTCTCGTAGTTTCAAACTCAAGTCCCGGAACGATCTTAACAAGTCCGTTCTTTGTTGCAAAAAGGAGTCTTCCGAGTACCATCTCGTCCATATTGCAAACGTAGATAATAGCACCGTCTTCTGACTTGTAGTTAGTAATATTATCAACGGGAGTTCCCTTATCGCGAAGCTTTGACATAGGAAGATCAAGAGCCTTAATAACGTGCATCTGTCCGTCTTCCGTAAACATAGCTATGCGGCCGTTGTTTTTAACATTAAAGCAGTACTTAAACTCGCTCTCGCAGGCTTCCTGGTTGCGCTCGTAAGTATTTTTATCGATAAGCTTAGCGTATCCGAATCTGTCCATAAGGAAATTAACATCCATAACTTCGAACTCTTTTTCCTTGTAAACAGCTTCTTCACCATTCTCGATAACGGTCTTTCTTGCCTTGCCAAACTGCTTTTTAATTTCATCAAGCTCATTTATTATAACAGTGGCCATAGAGTCTCTTCTGTCCAAAATATCCTCGTATTTATAGATATTGGACATAGTCTCGTCATGTTCCTTGATCAGGGCTTCGAGCTCGAGTCCGATCAGCTTATACAGCCTCATCTCAAGGATAGCATTTGCCTGGCGTTCTGTAAACATAAGCTGCTGCGCCATGATCTTGGATTCTTTGGACTTAAAGCCGATACCGTCTGTCTTTCCGCTTGTAAGGCAGTCTTTAGCCATCTGACGGTCCTTGGATCCTCTTAAGATCTCGATTATAAGGTCAATGACATTAACAGCCTTGATGAGGCCTTCCTGAACTTCCTTCTTTTCCTTTTCCTTGGCAAGGAGATTGTTGTACTTTCTTGTATTAACCTCAAACTGGAAATCAACGCAGGACTTTAAGATGCTCTTAAGTCCCATTATCTCGGGGCGTCCGTCCGAGATAGCAAGCATATTTACACCGAAGGTATCTTCGAGATGAGTCTTTTTGTAAAGCAGATTTACGAAGTTTTCCGCATCCGCATCCTTACGAAGCTCAATTACGATTCTTATACCTTCTTTTGAAGACTGGTTGGATATATCTACGATGTCCTGTGTCTTCTTGGTTTCGGAAAGAGCCGCAACATCCTGTAAAAACTTAGAAATATTGGCACCGATCATGGTATAAGGAATCTCGGTTATAACGACATTTGTATGTCCGCCCTTTGCCTTTTCAATCTCTACCTTACCGCGAAGCTTTATCTTACCGGCACCGGTCTCGTATATTTCAAGAAGCTCATCCTTGTTAATAACGATTCCACCTGTAGGGAAATCAGGGCCCTTTAAGTGCTTCATCAGCTCTTTTGTAGAGATATTCTCATCCCTCATATAAGCCTTTGTAGCTTCGATAACCTCTGCAAGATTATGGGGAGGTATACTAGTAGCCATACCGACTGCGATACCTTCGGATCCGTTTACAAGGATATTTGGTATCTTAACAGGAAGAACCGACGGTTCTTTTTCCGTCTCATCAAAGTTAGGTACGAAATCAACGATATCTTTATCAAGGTCTGAAAGGAAAGCTTCCTGGGTTATTCTCTGAAGTCTGGCTTCGGTATAACGCATTGCAGCGGCGCCGTCACCTTCGATATTTCCGAAGTTTCCGTGGCCATCAACAAGTGGTAATCCCTTTTTGAAATCCTGCGCCATAACAACTAAGGCATCATATATCGAGGAGTCGCCGTGGGGGTGATATTTACCCATCGTATCTCCCACGATACGTGCACTCTTTCTGTATGGCTTATCCCATTTGATGCCGAGCTCGCTCATATCGTAGAGTACGCGTCTTTGAACGGGCTTCAAGCCGTCACGAACGTCCGGCAGGGCTCTTGCTACGATAACGCTCATAGCGTAATCAACGAAGGCACGCTGCATTTCCTCGGAGTATTCGGTTTTTATAATTCTTTCTTCCATGTTTCTTGTTTCTCCAAGAATATAGTCAAGTATTTATCCGCACTATCACGGCAAGTTGGTTCTTCGCTACGATTCCGCTCAGATACCAATCTTACCGCACTAGTGCTTGAAATTCTGATTAAACATAAATAATTAAACATCCAATGCCGCGTCCTGCGCGTGCTGATGGATGAACTCACGGCGAGGGGGAACATCGGTACCCATGAGGAGCTCCGTCATCTCGGATGCGGCTCTTGCATCCTCAATCTCAACAAGCTTCATTCGGCGGCGCTCGGGGTCAAGAGTAGTCTCCCAAAGCTGCTCTGCATCCATCTCACCGAGACCCTTGTATCTCTGCAATGTGAAAGTACCTTTGTGATTTTTACGGTACTTCTCAAGTGCCTTGTCATCGTAAAGATATTCTTCCTGTCCTCTTGAGGGAATAGCCTTGTAAAGAGGAGGCATGGCGATATATACGTGACCTTCAAAGATAAGATCGGGCATAAAGCGATAGAACAATGTAAGGAGCAAGGTTGAAATATGCGCTCCGTCAACGTCCGCATCGGCCATGATGATGATCTTGTCATAGCGGAGCTTTGTAATATCAAAATCGTTGCCGTATCCTTCGGAAAAGCCGCATCCAAAGGCGTTGATCATAGTCTTGATCTCAGCGTTTGCAAGGACCTTATCCATTGAAGCCTTCTCAACGTTAAGTATCTTACCTCTGATAGGAAGGATGGCCTGGTAATTACGGTCTCTCGCCATTTTTGCAGAACCGCCTGCAGAATCTCCCTCTACGATAAAGATTTCGCACTTTGAAGCGTCTTTGGAGATGCAATTTGCAAGTTTTCCGTTGGAATCAAAGGAGAATTTCTGCTTTGTAAGCATATTGGTCTTTGCCTTTTCCTCTGTCTTACGGATCTTGGCTGCCTTTTCGGCGCATCCTATGATGTTTTTCAATGTATCAAGATTACGGTCGAAATATCTTGTAATTTCATCGGAAGTAACCTTGGAAACCGCTTTTGAAGCGTCCTGGTTATCAAGCTTTGTCTTAGTCTGTCCCTCGAATCTGGGATCCGGATGCTTAATGCTGATAACGGCAGTCATACCGTTACGTACATCGGCACCGGTAAAATTGTTGTCCTTTTCTTTAAGGATACCAAGCTCATGAGCGTAGGAATTGATTATTGTAGTAAACTGAGCCTTAAATCCTGTAAGGTGGGTTCCTCCTTCGGAATTGTAGATATTGTTGCAGTATCCGAGGACATTTTCATGGAACTCGTTAACATACTGGAAGGCACACTCGACAAAGATTCCTTCATACTCTCCGGAGAAATAGCAAACGTCGGTAACAGCCTCGTTGTTGGCGTTCATATGGCGTATAAAGCCTGCGATACCGTCCGGCTCGTGGTATGTAATCTCCTCCGGCACATCTCCTCTTAAATCCTTGTAGTAAATGGTAAGGCTGGGATTTAAATATGCTGTGTCGTGAAGCCTGTTCTTGATATCGGCTTCAGCGAATCTTGTCCTGTCGAAGATCTCGTCATCGGGAAGGAAATTGATGCATGTTCCATGCTCTCTTGTCTTTCCGATAACGGGTAAAAGCCCTTTTACAAGTTCGGTTGTAGGTATTCCGCGCTCGTAAGAATCCTTATAGATCTCGCCGCCTGTTTTAACGGTAACGGTAAGATGCTTGGAAAGAGCGTTAACAACGGAAGAACCTACTCCGTGGAGTCCGCCGCTTGTCTTATAAGCGTTATTGTCGAATTTACCGCCGGCGTGAAGAGTCGTGAAAACCAGTCTTTCAGCGCTGATCCCCTTTTCGTGCATTCCGACAGGGATACCTCTTCCGTTGTCGGATACGGTGGCGGAGCCGTCTTTTTCCAAAGTAACATATATCTTATCGCAATGACCGGCCAGATGCTCATCCACCGAGTTGTCAACAATCTCGTAAACAAGATGGTTTAAACCTTTTGTGGTAACAGAACCAATATACATTCCGGGGCGCACCCTGACAGCTTCAAGTCCCTCGAGGACGGTTATGCTCGATGCGTCATAAACTTCTTTTGCCATAAAAACTCCTACTATCTTACTTCGATACTAAAAATCGGCATGAACATTTGTTCACACCGATTTAGTATATCATATATTTAGTGGTATTGCAAATAAATATCCGCAAAATATGGCTATATCCGCGCTATTTATATGTCACTTAGGTTTTCGAGAAAGTCCTTTTCAGTACTTCCGAAATAGAAATCGCATTGCCCTTATAGAGGCTCATCATTTTATAGATTCTTCCGGCCATATATATGAGGGCTACGATCAAAACGATAAACGCCGCTAAGGCCGCAAGGATAACAGGCCACGAAACATATCCGAGCATTACATTCGCGGGAAGTATCATTCCACCCGTAAAGGGTATGATAAGCATCCATGTTTTGGTGGTCTCAGCATTCATTCCGCCGGCAAAGATCAGTATAAAGAAACTGATAAGAAGCGGGAAGATAAATAACGTCGCCTTACTTGATACCTCTTCTTTTGTACTGCTCATAGCTCCCGCAATGGCGGCAAGGCTAAAGTAGAGCACAAAGCTAAGGAAAAGGAAAATAATACCTATAACAACATTGCCGGGCCTGAATACGTTTAGCTCCTTCATACCGTCAATAAAGGCCGTAAGGTAATTCTTTCCCTCCGGGAAAATGGCCTTAGAAATAAGAGATCCTGCGGAAAATCCCAATGCCAAAACGGCGATCCAGGAAAATGCCTGAATCATAGCCGTTATGATGGCGGCCAAGAGCTTTCCGAAGATAAGAGATTCTGTCCTTACGGAGATCAGCATCGTATCCATAAGCTTAGATTCTTTTTCCATAACGACGGACTGGGCAAGAGTCTGTCCATAGCTTAAAAGCATAAAGTAAAGGAGCATGATCGTAGCGTACGGAAGCGCCATACTTACTACTTTCATAACCTGCTCTCTCATCAGTTCTTCGCTGGATAAGACATCTTCGGCTATTGAAACGCCCTTTTCGTATCCGGATTCGGTATATGTTTCGTATATGCTCTCCGTATCAAGAACAGACAATTCCTCTTCAGATAAGCCTAAAAGACCGATAGTAAAATACCTATTATAGTTCTTTATAAACTTTAAATAGTTTTTGGCATTACCTTTTTCGACTTTTGAGCCTTCGGGGATAATGACATTAGCTATTAAACCGTCTTTATTCTTTACAACAAGAACTATTCCGGACTCATCGCCTTTAGCCTTGGACAACGCATCTTCTACGTTTTCGCAAACAACGTATTTTATACTCTTATATTCTTCTTCGGGTAATCCGTAAAGACCCTGCCAGAAGGCTTTATCCGAGTCTGTTTCATCATCTACGTAAACAGTCTCCGCAGTGCAGCTCTTTAAGGAACTGTCCTTTGAAGAGTTATAACCGATGGCAATTAGTATAACAGCAGGTGCGATCAAAAAGATGATGGAAAAGATTACGGTAACAACCTTAAATCCTTTTGTACCCGCCATGTTTTTAAGGGAGAATCTTAAAACTGTTCCAAAGTTTTTAAACATTTATCTGCTCCCCCTTTCCCGCAAGCTTTAATACCTCGATAAAGCTAAGCTTCTTACTGTCGTTTACAATAAGCTTTCTGTATACTTTAGCCGTGATCATAAACAGCGATATAGCAAGTAAAATTTGCACCAAAAGAGAGATGGCATAAAGCCAGAAAGGAATCTTCTCGCAAACAAAATTAATAGGTGCAACATAAGAAGATATAAAAGGAACTACGGCTAAAATATTTGTAACAACTTTATTGTCTATAAGCGGTATAAAAATCGTTATAATATATCCCGCGATACTTATAAACTGAATAGCCATTACAGTCGGGCCAACCTCTTCCGCTTTTGTACATGCGCTTCCGAAAAGACCCGCGAGTATTGAAAAGATAAGATATGTTAAAAGGACCGACAATATCAGTATAAGTATCTTTCCAAAGGATAAACCGAAAATAGCTCCAAATTCATAACCGGTGGTTGCATGAGCGACAGCTTCGGATTCATTAACCATAAAGATTCCCATAACAGCGCCGCTGATCCCCGAGCCCAGGCTTCCGAAGACAAGCATAGACACAACGTATATCATCATTGCAAAGATTTTGCCCATTATAAGAGCAAGAGGTCTTACACTTACAAGAAGGTTCTCCACAAGCTTTGAAGTCTTCTCTTCCATTACGGCTGAAATCACAAAGGATACGGTTAAAGATACAAGCATCATAACAATAACAGAATAAACCGTAGATAATGTGATTGTATCTGAGGATGTAAACTTGCTGTTTTGAAGCTCGTAGTATTCCTTTTCTGTAATTGCTTTACCTGTTTCTATTCCGGCCAGGTAATCCGAATAATCCTCTTCGCTTATGGAAGAAAGGATTCTTTTATCCTCAAAGGCGTTGTAAATATGTTCCGTAAAGCTGTCAAGAAGCAGGGAACTTACCTTTGAATCGTCGCTTGCTATACCAAAAGTCTTATAACCTTCGGATTCATCAAGCTTTAAAACAACACCTATTTCCGTATCTTTAAGATCCGGCACATCCTCAAAGACAACTTCTTTATTCTCAAAAGAAGTATCTTTAAGTCCTAAATCCTCAAGCGAAAGGTTTACATCAGTTTCGTTATCGATAAAAACCTTTGTAACGTCGTTTTCCTGTTTCATAGAATCCACAACGGCCATCGTAGACTCTGTAGACTTTGCGGAAAGGGCGCTTATGGGGCTCATTAATGTCATCATAACGATGACCATAATATAGCTTATAAGATAGCCTTTATTCTTAAAGGTCTGCTTTAAGGTAAAGGAAAAGACTTTAGAAAGCCCCTCCATATTGTAAATGTTGTTTGAACTACTTTTGCTCTTCATCCGCACCCACCTCTTTTACAAAGATCTCATGTAAACTGAGCTCTGCAAGTTCAAACTTTATAACGGTTACTCCGGCATCAATAAGCTTCTTTAAAAGAGCATTTGCCTGTTCGTCACCCGTTACCTTTAAAGAGTATTCATTTTCCTTTTCGGAATCGATGCCGATGCCGGCTGCCTCGATATAAGGCCTTGCATCGGCTTCGCATTTTAAGTGCAGATGCACGCGGCCGTAGCTCTTCTTGATGTCATTGAGATTTCCCTGCAGCACCGCGCGGGACCGGTCAAGGATCGTGATATCGGTGCAGAATTCTTCGACGGTCGCCATCTGGTGGGAGGACATGATCAGATATTTGCCCGCAGCGATCTCGTCACGGATGACGTCGCGGATCAGCTGATGGAGCTCCCGGAGGGGACAAGGGTTCAGCTGCTTGCGCCGGTGGTGCGCGGGCGGAAAGGACAGCATGTTAAAGTCCTCGACAGCGCGAAGCGGTCCGGCTTTGTACGCGCTTATATCGACGGAAATCTGTATCAGTTGGATGAGGCTGTCGAACTCGACAAAAACATCAAACACAATATCGATATCGTGGTGGACCGTCTCGTGATCCGACCAGGCCTGGAGAAGCGTATGGTCGATTCGATCGAAACCGCGCTGAAGCTATCCGATGGACTTCTCGAGGCGGACGTGGCAGGCGAGCCGGAACGCCGGCTTTTCAGCCAGAATTTTGCCTGTCCGGACTGCGGAATCAGCATCGATGAACCGCAGCCACGGATGTTTTCGTTCAATAATCCGTTCGGCGCCTGCCCGAACTGCACAGGCCTCGGCTATCTGATGAAGTTTTCGCCGGATCTTGTGATCCCGGATCCTACGTTATCCCTGAAGCAGGGATGCATCGCGGCACCTGGCTGGATGAGCTCCG
>CADATP010000047.1 GCA_902790935.1 uncultured Lachnospiraceae bacterium
CCATTTGCCGACGACGCCCGTCTTGTCCTTCACCGCTTTCACGATATCCGCGGGAATTTCGTAAGGCACGAATTCTGCCACGAAATCTTCATTCGTGATATCCACGATGGGCGAGTTTTCCGCAAAACGCTTTACGCTCTCGATATTGTTCTTGCACGACGCTTCCGTGGAGAACGATTCTCCGATATAAATAAGCGTATTGCTCGTGGGGCTCTTCAAAACGAACTTATAGTTCTTGAACTTGTCCGCGCGAATGACGAATCTGCCTTCCTTGACCGCCGCGACAAAGTTGTCGAGCGCTTCACGGCAGCTGTCTTTCGACTTATACGCCTTGCTTTCGTAAAGTAGTTGACCGTTGTTCGCTTTCAACAAATAGTTGAACCCTCCGAGATTGGAGTTGCAAATTTCAAATTTTCCGACGACTTTTGCGTCTTTGACTTCTTTCGCCACTTTATCCTCCTTTTCGACCGTCACCGCGGCAACGACCTCTTTTTCTTCCGGTTTCTTCTCTTTCGCCGCTTTCTTCTTCGGCGCGGCTTTCTTTTCTTCCGTCTTTTCTTCTTTCTTCTCTTCGACGGGAGTTTCCTCCGCCTTTTCTTCGATCGCGGGCGCTTCTTCTTTTTGTTCTTCGATCGGTTCTTCCTTTTCTTCAACGGGTTCTTCGATCGGCTCTTCGGATTTTACTTCTTCCGCATCTTCTTCCGCTTTCTCTTCTTCGGCGATTTCTGCGACCGCAGGCGTTTCTTCGACTTTTTCCGTCTTCTCTTCTTCGACGGGTTTCTCGTCTTCGACGGGTTCTTCGGTGGAAATTTCGCTCAAATCGGGCTCTTCCACTTTTTCTTGTTTTTCATCCGCCGTTTTAATGCCGGCTACGCGCACGTAATCCGATCTGCCCACGCCGTTGGTGTCGATGATCTCCTTTTGTCCGGCGTCTTCTTGTTTCTCCTCATCGTTTCTTACGTCGATCCTTTCGTCGCCCTTGGGCGCTTTGTCGCGTTTCGTTTTCTTGGAAACTTTCGCGATGCAAACGATCAATACGACGATAAGCGCGACCAAAATCGCCATGGCGACTATGACGTGCCAAATTTTCGGTTCGATCGCTCCGATCTTCATCGTTTTTTGGAAGAAACTGTCGCCGCTGTTCGCTGCGGCAAGCGCAAATAAGTTCATCGTTTTCTCCTTTCCTAAAAAAATTATATTTTTTTACACATTTATGTTATACCATTTTGCGAAAATTGTCAATCCCGTTCGGATTTTTTGCTGAATTTTGACTAAATTCTCCCTCTTCTCAAATACTATCCGTATGAAAAAGAAAAAAATTGCCCTCGTCTCGTGTATTCTCCTTACTTTTCTTTCCTTTCTCGTCTTCTCCGGGGCGCAATTTTTGCCGCGCGTTATTACCCTTTCCCTTCGCCACGAAGACGTTTCGTTTTCACGCGAGTACGCCCTTCCCTTTTCGCGCGCCCTTACCTTTTCTTTCTATCGCAAAAACGCCGTCGAAATGTGCCGAAAACGTTTTTCGGGAGACGCAAACGCTTTTTTCGATTACCTTAACCCGTCAATTTGCGAAGACGTGACCGCCTTTTGCCGTTCTTTCGATCGCTCTCCCGTCGAGCCGTCCGTCCTTTTCGATCGAAACGGTTTCTCTTATCGCGACGGCGCAAACGGTCTTCAAACGGATATAAACGAAACGATCTCTTCCCTTCTCCCCACCTTTTCTTCTTCCGTCCGCTTTCATATTCTCACGCCCACCGAAACGATTGACGATCTCAAAGCGCGTACCGTCCTCGTTTCCTCTTTTTCCACGTCCTACGCCTCTTCCTCTCCCGAGCGAAAGAAGAACGTCTCCGTCGCTTCTTCGCGCTTATCGGGCGCAATCGTTCTTCCGCGCGGAGAACTCTCTTTCAACGCGGTAGCAGTCAGCGGTATGTACGTGAGTAGTGTATCCGCCTTCTGCGATATCGGCACCTGCGCCGCCGAGGTCAACGGTCTCTTCGATGATGTCAGGAGTTGTAGACTCTGCAGGAGTCTCCTGATCGGTTGTTTCATCTGTTACCGCTTCCTCTGTAGGAGTTTCCTCTGCAGGAGTTCCCTCGGCGGGTGTTTCGTCGGGTGCCGGAGCGTTACTGTCACCGTTTTCGGCGGCTTTCTCAGTAACGTCTGCAGTGGGAGCTTCTTCTGAAGTCTCTCCTGCTGCTTCGAGATTATCACCATCCTCGGTAACCTCCTGATTTGCATCAGTCTCTTCGGTTACCTCGGCTTCGGTGACATCTTCAACAGTTCCCAGAATTTCAATGCTTCCGATTTCCGGAACAGCATTTATGTCAAAAAGAGGATTTCCGGCTTCGTCAAAAACGGGATTTCCGTTTCTGTCTACAACCTGTCCCTCTTCTATACCGCAAATAAGCTCAAGTCTCTCGATGTAGCAGCTGTCATCATGCTCATGAGGGATGATCTCGGGAAGAGGACATACAAGATCGCCGTTTTCGTCATAGCAAAGCTCGGGATCGTGTACGTGTGCGAAGTAATCCGCCATTCCGCATATAAGATTTCCTTCAGCATCATAGCATTCGGCTGTGTGGGTATGTGCCTGCGCGTTGCACTCCAATGTCTTTTGAAGACTCGAAAAAGCGCGTCCGGGTCTGGTGAGTCCATATACTACACCAACAACCGTAAATACTGCGGCAATCGAAACCGAAAGGACATATATGCTATGCTTTTTTCTCTTGCTCAGTACTTTCGCAGCCTGCTCTCTTATCTGAAATTTCATATTGCTGCTTCCTCCTTAAAGAAGACTTAAAACCAACAAGTAAATAACTGTTATTTGATAAGACCGAAAGATTTAAACGGCCATATTCTGAAGAATACTCTTCCGGCTACCAGAGATCTGTCTATGCAACCTACTGTGGAGACTCTGCTGTCGATACTCATATAGCGGTTGTCTCCCATTACAAAATACTTTCCGTCAGGAACGGTGTAGGGATATTCAATATCGCTTGTTCCGGCGCTTTTCTCTGTAAGATAGCTTTCCGGAAGCATCTCACCGTTTAAATAAACGACTCCGTCCTTGTCGATGTTTATCACATCTCCTCCGACTCCCACTATTCTCTTAACCATCAGCTGATTGTTATAGTAGAAAGCGATTATTTCGCCGACCTCATAGTTTTTAACATTTACCGCAACCGCTACGTCTCCGTTTTTAAGGTTTGGTGACATCGAAGCTCCGGTTATCTGTAAAACCGGCAGGAACAATACTACGATAAGTATTGCCGCCGCCGCTACAACAAGCAGTGTAAAAAGGGTACTGCGAAGGGCTCGTCCGTAATTCTTTTTTCTTTTTTCCCTCTTAAGCTCGGCTTCGAGCTGATTTAATGAAGGTAAGGAATCAAGTGCCATTGCTAGTTATCTCCCTCGGCAATCCTCTTGGCGTTTGCTAAATACATATCAGCAGCTTTTTGCGCTGCGGCGAATACATCGTTAAGTGCAAGGGCGGCTTCCGCGATAGACCCAAGGGGTCTGTTCCCGTCTATCATTCCGGAACCGTCGGCTGAAAAGCCGTTTGCCTTAAGCATCGCTATCTGGTCCTTAAGCTCTGCGATCTCGCGGTCTTTCTCGTTGAGCTTTTCGTCCTTGCCGGTAAGCTTTTCTTTGAGGTGCTCTATAGTTTCCTCTCTGTCAGCGATACGGTCTCTTAATCTTTCGTTACTGTCGAACTGTCTCTGTTCGTTATATTTAGCTTCCTTAAGCTGCTCCTCGATACTTGCAGCCTCGCGTCCCTGGGCGATTAAAAGCTGTAAAAGGTCTTGCCTTGATAGTTTCCTTAATTCTTTATCAGTCATGCGTCCTCCCCGGGTTTTGGAAAAGATTCAGTTTCCTATCCCACGATACAATCAGATTGTAACAAATTAGCCTAAGGCTTTCTATCCCTTTTGACCGTCATTCAGCCCTATAATCTGCCATTCGTCACAAAATTTTAATAAATCCCTAAATTTCGTTCTTGATTAGCCGAAATCATTAATGTATATTGGTCTTGAGGCGGTAAAACGATGATAAATCCTGTAAATAACAACATTCCAAGCGCATATCAGCCCCAGTCCTCCAAGGTGAATGCCCCGGAGGGCAGTGAGCAGTTTTCCCTTAAATCCGCCCTTGATAAGCAGGATGGACAAGGGGGCGTCGTTTATGAACCCTCTTCCGCTTCAGAGGAAAAGCAAAAGAACATTACTGCAGGCGAAAAGAATCCTTCCTTTGCCGAAAGTCTCGGAAAAGAATCCTTAAAAGCTGCAAAAGATAATAAAGAAGAAACTCCCGACCAGATAACGGCTACCGCCAATATGCTCTGGGAAAATATAAAGGACTTTTTTGAAAGTATCTGGAATAATATAAAGAAGATTTTCGGAAACCTCTGGGACAGTAAACCGATCTCCGACGGTCTCGAAAAGATACCGCCGGTTATGCCGCCAAAGGATCAGGGACAAAAAAACGACACTCCCCTCACAGGATTTTCTTCAGACGAAGTATCCCTCGAAATATCCGCTTCAGCTTCTGATATAGAAGCCCTCGAAAAAAACAGGGATGAAAATATAAAGAAGGCTTTAAAGGATGGGGACAAGGATCTTTTCCGAAACCTAATCTCCGAAGAAGGCAGGAAATACCCCGCAAGAAATACAGATATGCTTACGACATACAATTCAAAAGGAAGGATCAAAGAAATCTCTCCCTCCGATCAAAATAAAATACTCCGTGGAGACCGCGGAGCAAGAAAGCTTTAAGTAACTGAAAAAACAGCCCTGCCGTAAAAAGCAGGGCTGAAATTCTATAATGATTCAATAAACTCTTTAAGTGTCTCGTCGTACTTAACGGGAGCTACAATCTTTAGATGCGAATGCATTCCCTTTTCAAACCAGACAAGCTTTTTATGAGGTGAAGGGCAGGAGTCAAACATCTTTTGCGCCTTCTCGGGGAGAGAGAAAACATCCTCTTTTCCGTGGATCATAAGGAAAGGAATATCAAGAAGCTTTATGTCCTTTACAGGACCTTCCGACATAACATTCTTTCCCGTAAGCTTGTAGATCTTGTAGACAACTTCCTGACAAACAGGAAATACCGGCTTATCAAGAGCGATAAAGTGTGTACGAAGGGTCTCATAGAAAGTCTCGTACATACCGTCGGCGATAAGGGCCTCAACATTTTTCGCGTTCTCTCTTGTAACAGCGCGAAGTCCGGTTGCGCTTCCTATACAGATTCCGTGGATAAGAACCTTTTCATTCTTAAGATCGTTTGTAAGAAACTCGATCCACTTAGCAACATCTTTTCCTTCCTTCATAGCTGCAGTAGAAAACTCTCCTTCAGAAAATCCGGTACTTCTGTTATCTATAACAAGGACATTGTATCCGAAATCTCTATAAGGCATTGCAAAGTAGTAGGAATATGTGCAGGGCTCAGCTCTTCCCGCGAGAAAAATAGCTGCCTTTTTAAAGCCAAAGTCAAAGTACTGTCCACAAAGCTTCAGTCCGTCGTTTCGGATAGTAACTTCATGGATAAACTCTTTATTCTCCTCAGCCCAGGCCATTCCCTGTCTGTGCATCTCCATATTTTCTTCATTATCCGGGAAAGAGCAAACGCCTCTTGTCCAGCCGGCGGTTGCATCCTTAGGCCTTGTAAACTGAGTCCTAAAGACCATATCAGCGATAGGAAGAGTTTTTACAAGCATTATGACAATACCGGGAATAAGTATTGCTGCTATAATTATGGGTATTATATATCCGGGCATATCAAATCTTCTCCTGATTGTTTAATCTAAAGTCCGCAGGCCTTAACCCGTAATTCCGATAACAAAATCGTAGACTTCCTGTCCGCCGTCGATAATACCGACATCGAGCCAGTCGTAAGTATCCTCGATAAACTCGGTAAGCTCGTCGCACTCTTCGTCCGTAACTTCTTTTCCCTTAAATACAAGGAGAACGTATTTGTCCTCAATATCGGGAGTCTGTTCAAGAACTTTCTTAACAGCCTCGAGTCTGTCGGAATCGGTAGCAACGATTTTCTTTCCGTAGAGAGCGAGGTAATCTCCCTCTCTGCAGGAAATGCCGTCAACATTTGCATCTCTGATAGCCTTTGAGATCCAGATGGTATCTACGCCATCCATACCCTGCTTCATCTGGTTATAGACTTCTTCCGCTTCGAATCTGTCTGTGATTCCCATAGACATAGCAAAGTATCCCTCGGCTATAGACTTGGTAGGAAGGATCATCACCCTGTCCTCTCCGAATATCTTGGCGGCCTGCTTTGCGGCAGCTTCGATATTTGAGTTGTTGGGCATAACGATTATAGTCTCGGCATCAAGCTGCTTAAAGGCTTCCACAAATTCCTCAACGGAGGTATTCATAGTCTGACCGCCGTTTAAAACTATCTCGCAGCCGAAGTCCTTAAATGCCTTTATGACTCCATCACCATTGGCTACCGCGATATAAGCGATACCGTGATGAATCTCGCGGACCTGCTCGTCATGCTTTTCCTTCATAGTCTGGGAAACGCTGTCAACAGATTCCTTATTGTTCGAAACCTGATTGTCCATATTTTCGATCTTGACATTATAGAAAACACCAAGCTCCTGCATATGGCTCAATACCTTTAAAGGCTCAAGGGTATGAACATGAAGCTTTAAGATGTTTCCACTCTGTACGCAGACAACGGACTTACCCATAGAGGTAAGGTACTCTACGGTCTCTTCGCGTATATTCTTGTCCTCGTTTAGTGTAACGATACATTCGGTACAAAATCCGAAGGCTTCCTCGTCCGAATCGTCATGCCACTTTGAAAGATTGGGCAAAGGAAGATTTACGTTTACGTCTTCATCGACCGATAGATTTCCGTCAAGAGCAGCGCTTGTAAAGCCTTCAAAGAACTTAACGAATCCGTATCCGCCGCTGTCTACTACGCCGGCGCTCTTAAGGATGGGTAAAAGGTCGGGGGTCTTTTCAAGAGCGTCTTTTATATTCTCGATATAGATCTTGAAAAAGTCCCAGACATTTATGTCCTCAAGTCCCTCACCGGAGAATCCTTCAGCGCCCTCTCTTGCTACGGTAAGGATAGTTCCTTCCGTAGGGGTAACGACACTCTGGTAAGCAACCTTCGCTCCGTTTTCAAGAGCCTTAAGCATCTCGGAGCAGTCTGCCTTGTCCTTACCCTTAAGCTCTTCCGCGATACCGGAAAAGATCTGTGAAAAAATAACTCCTGAGTTTCCTCTTGCACCAAAGAGCATTCCGGTAGCGAGGGATGACATATACTCGCTTAAGTTTTCTGTATTTTTGGCCGCACTAAGTCCGCCGCGCAAAGTCGTCAGCATATTTGATCCCGTATCACCGTCGGGTACCGGAAAAACGTTCAGCTGATTGATAAGCGCTTCATTTTTTTCAAGCCTGGCAGCACCCGCTTTCACGCATGCCGCCATAAGCTTTCCGTCTATAGTTATTTCGTTGGAGTTCATTATAAAGATCCCTTTTACTTCTTCTCAAGGATTTTGTTCATAAGGGCTTCCTCAGGCTTCATATCATCGCTGATAGGCTTTCCGTAATAGAAAGCAGCGCAAAGGCCGGGGCCGATGTTTACTCCACAGCTGGGGAATACGAATGATTTGATGACTTCCTTGGGAGCGAACTTCTCTTTGATAAGCTCAACAAGCTTGTCAGCGTCCTTCTCTCTGTCAGAGGTTCCGACAAAGATGGTCTGCTCTGAAGGATTCTCGATAGTCTCCTCCATATAAGCGAGGATTGCTTCGAATCCTGCCTTTGCTCCCTTAGCCTTACCGATAACGGTGGTAAGTCCGTTTGAAGAGATATCTCCGAGGGGCTTGATTCCGACGAGCTGTCCGAAGAAAGCCTTGCTGTTGGACATACGTCCCTTCTTAGCTACGAATGAAAGATCGTCGAGCCATCCCATCTGGTGGTAGCAGTTCTTGTTAGCCTCGATCCACTCGTAGGTCTCCTCGATGGTCTTGCCTTCTGCTCTCATCTGAGAAGCCTTAACGCAGATCATACCCTCAAGTACGCTGTAACGAAGAGAGTCAACAACAAAGATCTTTGCATTAGGATATTCCTTTTCTACCTGATTCTTAGCTTCTACTGCGAAGTTGTAGGTTCCGGAAAGTCCGGTTGAGATGCAGATAACAAGTACGTCTTTTCCTTCCTTTACGTACTCGGTCATTCTCTCGGCATACTCTGCAACGTTAGCAGGTGAAGTAGCGTAAGCTGCGCCCTTCTTGACAGCGGCATAGAATGAATCATGCTCATAGTCCTCAGTCCACTCAAGGCAAAGAGGAACGCTTCTTCCATCGGGCATCTGAAGATGGCCCTTGATGTAATCGATATCAAATCTCTCTCTGATATCCTGTGTAAGGTCGCTGCTTGCGTCGGTAAGAATTACAAAGTTTCCCATAAATAAGTTTCCTTCCTTTTATAAAAACTATTAATTAACATATTTAGCGAGGAACGAATCAAGCCTTCTTGCAAGATCCTCTCCTCCGTCTGCGAAACTTCCTCCGTGGGAAGCTCTCTTTGAAATAAAGATATCCTTGGGCGATGCGCAGGCTTTGAAGTTTTCCTTTGTCTCCTTGATAGGAACTACATCGTCCTTTTCGCCGTGGATAAAGAAGATCGGAATCTTAGTCCTTGAAACCGAAACTCTCGTATCTCCATCGAATATATCAAATCCCGCTTTTTTGGCGTGATGTCTCATACCTCTGACAACCGGTACCGCAAGGAAAGGAAAAACGATCCTTTGAAACTTGTTTTTGCTCCTTGCCGCTACCTGGGTATGGATGATGGTCTTGGTATTTATAAATCCGCAGTCCGCGATGATCGCTTTGACAGCGCCGGGCTTAATAAACTCCGAAGCCCTCATCACAACGTTGCTTCCGAGAGATATGCCGTAGATCACCATCTTCTTTATCCCAAGTTTTTTCTCGAACATATCAAGCCAGAGCAGCAGGTCTTTGTGTTCTAAAGCACCAAAGGTTATATACTGTCCCTCGCTGCCCTCGTGTCCTCTTGAGATTATGAGTATTAAATTGTATCCTCTGTCCAAAAAGTATCCGGCGGCAACTGCCGTATTTGAAAAGTGGTGGGTTCGGTAGCCATGGTACAAAACAGCCGTTTTATCCGAGCCGTTGTCGTACCTTAATGCCGAAAGCTTATCTCCGTTACATCCCTTTATATAAAGCTTTTCCCAGCTAAGGGCCCGGAGCCTTTTAATGCTTCCGTAGATTATATCTTTCCACTCTTCGTAGTGAGTTCCGTTAAGATCTATCTCATCGAGCGGCGGATCGGTCTGACGCCCGAATACTCTTTTAAAGATGCTGTGTGAAATTAAAAGACACATTCAGGTTTATTCCTCTCCGTTAGTCTTCTTTCCGGTAGCCATTTCCTTTATGGCTTCTTTTGCGGCCTCCGTCTGCGAAGAATACTTCTTACCGAAGATGCACTCATACGCAAAGTGCTCGCAATTGTTGTAGACGATATTATATCCGCCCTCGCCGATTCGACCTCTGGCGGTTTTGATTATCTTTTCAGTCTTAAAACGCTTAAGCTTTTCTCCAAAGGACAGGTCAGCAAACTCCGGGTATCCGCCGTTTCTGAACTTGTCGATATCCGTTGATAAGATCTTTACCTCACTCTCGGGGACTCCTGCAAGGAGCGCGGGATTAAGCCCGAAGGCTATAACCTCATCGTCACTGACATATACTCCGTAATGGTCCATCTTGCTATTAACTTTTACCCGGACCATATCGCCCGGTTTGCCCTCTCTGACGGACCACTTCATTTCTTCCACCTCTTCTTTTGCTTATGCATTTGCCTCGATAAAGTCTATAACATCTCCGACAGTCTGAAAATCGTTTGCATTTGTATTCTCAAAGCTGACATCAAACTTCTCTTCGATCGTTATCATAATATAAAGCATTCCGATGGAATTAAGTCCAAGCTCGTTCTTTAAGCTGCTGCTTTCGGTAGCGGCGTCGATTACCGCGTCGTCATGACCTTCGATGGTCTTAAGGATTTCTCTAAGTCCGCTGAAAATTTCTTCTCTGTCCATTTTAGGACTCCTTACTTTTTATTTGAATAGTACTTACTGCAAAGCTCGGCAAGCTCGATTTCCCTGTCCCTGCACATCTTTCCGGCTTCTTCGATCTGCGCCATTGTGGGCATAGAGCCGTACATAGCGTTTAGATCTATTGCCTCCCCCTGGAAAAGAACAAGTCTGTTGTACCAGTGCTTTCTCTTTTCAACGTAAAGAGGGACAAGAGGACATTTACCCTTTAAAGCCATAAGCACAAGTCCGTTTTTGAAATCATCAACAGCCTCGTCGCTTGTCTTTATATGTCCTTCGGGGAAGATACCTACAGCGCATCCTGCATCAAGGAAGGCCGTAAGCTTTTTAAAGGAATTCATATTCATATTCTCCCGGTCTATGGGTATGACTCTGAATCCTTTGTCAAACCAAAAGTGCATCTTCGGGTTGTCGAGTATCTCCTGCATCGCAACAAAGTGGATACGTCTGTAATAGATACAGGTCATAATATACAAAGGGTCGCCGAAGCCCGTGTGGTTCGAGTAAAACATAACGCCCTTTTTGTATTTCTTTTTGGCTTCCTTACTAGAGTAAACTACCTTCGGTCTAAACCAGACAAGAGCGGGAAAAGCCGCCGTGATTCTAATAATATCGTTAAAGAAGTAGTAAAAAGGAGGTCTGAGCTCGTCTCTTTCCTGACGCTTTTTAAGCTCTTTTGTAAGGCGGATGATCTCTTTTCTAAGGATATCCGTTATATATGCCAAATTTTCTCTTCTCTCTTTATTCGGATTCCAGTAAATGCTGATATCTATAGGAGTTCCGATAAGAACACGGGCTCTTTTTTTGAGATTAAAGTAAGAACCGTTGGTTACGATAGGTATTATCGGTACGCCGCTTATATAAGCAAGGTAAGCTGCGCTTGGTTTAAACTCCAGAGGCCTTTTTTCCTCGGGGCGAGGTATCCTCGACTCCGGAAAGACTCCGACTACACCGCCCTTTTCAAGTATTGCCTGGCTCTTTCCCACAAAGGAAAAATCGTAAGTATCGCGGTTAACGTATATACCGCCCATAAGCTTTAAAAAGGGGCCGAGAAACTTTTTCTTAAAGAGGACTTCCGCCATCTGAAATCTGAGAGTTCTCGTAAAAAATACAAAGAGGTATACGGCATAATCAAAAACCGATGTGTGGTTCGAGATGATTATTGCGGGACCTTTTATATGTCTTCCCTGTTTCTTTTTGTCTTCGTAATATATTTTTGTTCTAAATACCGCAAACTGCGCCGGCCACCCTGTGATCTTGGTGAACCAGTTCATAAATGAAACCAATTTTATTACCTGTGTTTTTCTATATAGTCCGCAAATTCACCTGCGGTCTTGAAGCTCTGTTCCCCTTCGGAAGGGAAGTTCACCCTGAACTTCTTTTGAAGTTCCATAATGATGGTGAAATAATCAAGGCTGCTTCCGCCAAGATCAAAGAAAATATCCGCTCCGGGAGTCACCTTTGAAAGATCTTTGCCGAGCACCTCGGCGATCACTTCGGCTACCATAGCCGTAAGTTCGCTTTCTTTGAAGCCGTCATTTTCAGGGTTAACAGCGCTTATCACGCCTTTTTCAAGCTTCTCGCGGATTTTCTTTCTGTTAAACTTAAAGTCGTTCTCATCCATTAATGATGCGCTTGTTAAGATGACCTTTCCGATAAGTCTTTCAAGGTCAAGGTCTTTTAAGCACTTTAAGGCACGGCCTTCGATTTCCTTTAAAGTATCGCCGGACGCGTAAGGTGAAACCTTTACAAGGAGCACAGGAAGGGTGTTTTCTCCCACCTTGCAGCTTGTAATGCAGATTCCTTCGGCGCCCTCTATCTTGATCTTTTCCTCGAGGACATCAGGATTGATATTCTCTCCGGAAAGACCGATTATAACATCATCTTTTCTGCCAAGAATAAAGTATCTTCCGTCTCTTTCCTCGGCAAGGTCATTGGTACAAAACCAGCCGTCCACCGTGCGGTCAACCTCTTTGCCACCCTCCATAACGGTATCTGCCATAGTAAGGCCTTTTACAAGAAGCTCACCGTCCTCTGAAATCTTATACTCGATCGATGAAAACGGCTCACCTACGGACTTGTCCGTAAGGTCGCTCCATCTGTTTGAAAGCTCAACGGATGTAATACCGATCTCGGTCATGCCATAACCATTGGCAAGGTGATATCCGATAGCGTTAAAGAACTTAAGTACCTCGGGACTTATGGCGCTACCGCCGCTAATAAGGAACTTAATGCTGTCCCCGAATATCTGCTCTCTGACGGACTTAAAAGCCAGCTTTGAAAAGGCTCTTGCAAGAGCAGGCACTCCGGAAAGCTTTTCGTAGATCCTGATTCCCTTCATCAGCTTTTCATACTCGCCTCTTTCCTTAGCGGTACGTACTACAGTCTCGTAGATTGTATTCCAAAGAAGCGGGATTGAGAAAATATGGGTAACCTTGTGGCGCCTTACGGTATTTAAGATCGTCTCCGATGAAAAGTCCTTTAAAAATACAAAGCTTCTGTTGAAAAATCCAAACCACATAAATACGGCAACAAGTCCGAATATATGGTAAAAAGGAAGGAATGTAAGCTGTTTTAAGGCTCCTTTATAATGCGCTTTTATCTGCTTGCATTCTTTGATGATCCTTGCGCTGTCACAGATCTGATAGTACATAGTCTCACCGTTGTAGATGCAAAGCTTGACATGGCTTGATGTACCGGAGGACATAAGTACGATCTCGTCAGCCCAGTTTTCCTCGCTGATATCGCCTTTTTCCGCAGACTTTTTAAGTTCTTCGATATAAAGGGTCCTCTCGCCTAAGCTCTCGCCGTCCGATACAACAGCTTTGATACCGTAATCCCCGATAATATCTTCCAGTAAGGATTTACCCATGCGGTTGTTCATAAGCACGGGACGGTATCCGATCATCAAAAGCCCCCAGAATACTTCGAGCCACTCCTCAGAGTTGTTCATATAGATTCCTACGAAGCTTCCCTCTGATACATCTTTTAACGCCGCTAAGAGAGAACCGGCCATCTGCTCAGTTCTCTCTTTGAATTGTCCGTATGTGATGCTTGTGATCTTGTAGCCGTCGTTGGACTCTGCAAAAAGCTTGTCGGCCTCATCGGTCATCATCCGGAAAATAGCCTTGTAGTTTTTCTCAGATTCCTCGAATCGCTTTATCTTATCACTAACATATTTATCAAGATCATAATTTATGCCGTCAGACATTTTATAAATATTCCTTATACTCCGTTTTCTGTGAGAGTCTGGTATGTCTCGATTCTCGCTGCATCCATCTCAGGCATGCCGACAAAAGATGCTCCGTAATAATACATATCCTCTCTCAGTTCGATACGTACTATCTGCAAAAATGCGTGGAGTACTTCCTTTGTCCAGATTGTAAGGTAGGACTCGTATACAGTACCGATAAGAAGAGGAGTCTTGCATACGAAACCAACGCCGGTCTTTGACACATCGCTGATCTCAATATCAACTTCCTCATCAGCTCCGCCGTCAAGTCTCTTGATAACAAGCTTTGAGTCCATGTGCATTCTTTTGCTTTTTCTTCTCTCTACATCAACTTCTGCCATATTGTTCCCCTTTTTGGGCCGGACGGCCGGCCTGAACCTTGTTTAATTAAAGCCGCCCCGCCGCCCGGGCAGCATATCAATTTATTATACCAAAATTAGCTAAAAGCCACAAGATATGAAGGCTTCTTACTTTATGTTAAGCTTAATGAAAATACCTATAATTCACCGTCTTAGCCCGGTCTTAATGGAAAAAGCAGGCATCTCCGAAGGAGAAAAATCTGTACTTTTCCCTGATGGCTTCTTCGTAAGCCGCAAGGACATTCTCTCTTCCCGCAAGGGCTGAAACCAGCATCACCAGCGTACTTTCAGGCAAATGGAAATTGGTGATAAGGCAGTCAAGAACCTTAAACTTATATCCGGGATAGATAAAGATGGATGTATCTCCGCTTCCGGGTTTAACGATGCCGTTTTCATCCGAAGCGCTCTCTACGGTTCTGCAGCTTGTAGTTCCGACGCAGATTACTCTTCCGCCGGATTTTTTTGTCTCATTTATAATATCAGCCGCTTCCTTCGTAACCTGATATACTTCCGTATGCATATGATGATCGAGGATATTCTCTTCCTTAACGGGTCTGAAGGTTCCGAGGCCCACATGCAAGGTTACGTATGCAAGCTTTATTCCTTTATCCTCGATCTTCTTTAAAAGCTCGGGTGTAAAGTGTAATCCTGCGGTAGGAGCAGCTGCGGATCCCTCAAACTTTGCGTAGACGGTCTGGTATCTGTTCTTGTCCGCAAGCTTATGAGTTATGTAAGGGGGAAGGGGCATTTCGCCAAGGCTGTCCAAGACCTCCTCCCAGATACCTTCGTACTCAAACTGTATAAGCCTGTTTCCGTCTTCTATTGTTTCAAGTACAGTTGCCTTAAGCTTACCGTCTCCGAAGACTAATCTTTGACCGGGCTTGCATTTCTTTCCGGGCTTAACAAGAGTCTCCCAGATATCATTCTCTTTTCTCTTAAGGAGAAGTACTTCTACGGCTCCGCCGGTTTCAGCCCTTTCTCCGTAGAGTCTTGCGGGGATGACCTTTGTATTGTTGAGGACAAGACAATCTCCGGGATTTAGATAGTCCACTATATCCCGGAAGATCTTGTGCTCTGTTTTTCCTGTTTCCTTGTCAACCACAAGGAGCCTGCTGGAGGATCTGTCCTCTAAGGGATCCTGGGCGATAAGCTCCTGTGGAAGATCAAAATAAAAATCTGATTTTTTAAGTTCCATATCTAATCCGCTTTATTACATGGAAGCATGCTTTGCAAAAGCCTTGTATCCTCTGTAGGTCTCGTAGATATCAGCCTTGTTTGTAGCTTCCCAGGGTGCGTGCATATTAAGTACCGCAACGCCCGAATCAATTACGTTCATTCCGTAAAGAGCAAGGATGTAAGCGATGGTTCCGCCGCCGCCAACATCAACCTTGCCAAGCTCTGCAGTCTGGAAGAGAACTCCGTCCTTTTCCATAACCTCACGGATCTTTGCCATATACTCAGCATTGGCATCGTTGGATCCGCTCTTTCCTCTTGCTCCGGTAAACTTGTTAAATACCATTCCTTTTCCGAGGAATGCGGCATTCTTTCTCTCGAAGCTTCCCTCGTATGTAGGATCGAAGCCGGCAGATACGTCTGAAGAAAGCATGCAGCTTCTGTTAAGACATCTTCTTAAGTTAAGCTCTGAATACTCGCCGTTTAAGTTCATAACTTCGGCTACTGCATTCTCGAAGAAGTGTGACTGCATTCCGGTAGCGCCAACAGAGCCGATCTCCTCTTTGTCCACAAGGATGCAGACGGTAGTTCTGTCGCAAACGGGGCTGTCAAGCATAGCCTGCATTGAGGTATAAGCGCAGACTCTGTCGTCCTGGCCATAGCCTAAGATGATGCTTCTGTCAAAGCCGGCATCTCTTGCCTTACCTGCGGGAACAACCTCGATCTCTGCTGAGAGGAAGTCTTCCTCTTCGATATCGTAATTAGCCTTAAGGATATCGAGAACGCCTGCCTTAACGGCTTCCTTGGTCTTGGTTTCCTCTTTATCCTTCTTCTTGCCGTTCTTTTCAGTCTTCTCGATATGGATAGGCTTATTACCAACGATGATATCAAGAGCCTCGCCCTCGATAACCTTTGCGCCCTTCTTCTCAAGCTGTTCTGCAGCAAGGTGGATGAGAAGGTCTGATACGAAGAATACGGGATCGTTCTCATCTTCTCCGATATTGATCTCTACGGTAGTTCCGTCCTTTTTAACGATAACGCCGTGAAGGGCAAGGGGAATAGTTACCCACTGATACTTCTTGACACCGCCATAGTAGTGGGTATCAAGGTAAGCAAATCCGTCCTTCTCGTAGAGGGGGTTCTGCTTAACGTCCATTCTGGGGCTGTCGATATGTGCGCCAAGAATGTTAAGGCCATCAGTCATAGGCTTCTTTCCGATGCGGAACATGCATACTGATTTGTTCATATGCACACTGTAAACCTTATCTCCTGCCTTAAGCTTTGTTCCCTTTTCGATAAGGCTCTCAAGCTCTTTGTAGCCGTCCTTCTCGATGGTGTTGACGATAAGATCAACGCACTCGCGCTCAGTCTTCGCGTTGCTGATAAACTCTCTGTAATCGTCACAGAGTTTGTTAAGTTTCTTTAAGTCTTTCTCGTCGTAAGACTCCCAAACGTTTTTGTGTTCCATGGTAATTCCTCGTTTCTTTATTTGTGTTCCATGGTAATTCCTCGTTTCTTTATTAATCACACGCGCAGTTCGATCTCAAGCTCCTTCTTGAGGTTCTTTAAGATCTTGTGTACATATCCGTCAACAGCCTCGGCTGTAAACTCCTCATCAACGGGAGTAAATGTTACCGTAAATGCCATACTCTTCTTGTCGGCTGCAATCTGCTCACCCTCGTATACATCAAAGAGCTTAATGT
Organism: uncultured Lachnospiraceae bacterium; assembly: GCA_902790935.1. Taxonomy (GTDB): domain Bacteria; phylum Bacillota; class Clostridia; order Lachnospirales; family Lachnospiraceae; genus AC2028. The sequence goes on from CADATP010000047.1 coordinate 16,572, forward strand.
CGCTTACATAAGAGCAAGCTGATGCGATAACGGATTCAACCTGACCGCAGGTGATCTCCTTGTCCATAATAAGCGCAAGGTCTCTGGACTCGGTAGCGTACTTCGGAAGAGGTGAAAATACAGGTGCCTTTCCGTAGAACTTTGAAAGAGTCTCAAGATCAAGCTCTGCAACATAAGCAGGATATCTCATGCTCTCAGCGTTCATGATCTCGTAGGTAACCCTTCCGAGATATCCGATCTCTTCACCATCGCAAAGAACCTTAGCGGCCTGGTAAGGATGAAGGAAAGGCTTCTCTGTCTTTTCGAAGGTAAAGCTTATGTTAAGAGCATCAGCTACCGTCTCAACAAGACCTTTGAGAGTAAAGAAACTCTCTTTCTTTCCGAATACACCGATGCAGAGAGTCTCTCTCTCGTCGGGATAGTCGGTAAGAGGAAGTGACTTAGGGATGAATCTGTTTCCGATCTCGTAGATCTTGCCTTCGAGATTTCCGCGCTTCTGGTTTCTTCCCATAGCGTGAATCATCTGTGCCGCAAGAGTTGTACGCATAAGGGAAAGCTCTTCATTGATAGGATTCAAGATCCTGATGGCGCTTCTCTCCGGAGCATCCTCGGGAAGAGAGAGGAAATCAAGATCCGAAGGTGAGAAGAATGAATAATGCATTCCCTCGTATGCGCCGGCTGCGCAAAGAGCCTTCTTGATATGAAGAGTAGTCTTCTGGCGGGGCGACTGACCACCGATGGTTACTTTTGCGGTGGGCATAAATGTAGGATTGATGTGATCGTATCCGTACATTCTGATAAGTTCCTCGGAGATATCGGGATAGTCTTCCATATCCTCTCTGTAAGCGGGGATGTGGATTGTAAGCTCGTCACCGTTAATCTCGGGATTAAAGTAAAGTCTTGTAAGGATGTCCTTAATATCTTCAGTAGGTACCTCGATACCGAGTACTCCGTTAACCTTCTTGATGCTTGCCTTTAAAGGTCTGGGCTCTAAGCTCTTTCCTGTATTTACGTCTTCGTGAGTGGATGAAACTTTACCGCATCCAAGCTCTTCTACGAGATGAAGAACTCTCTTCATAGCCATAACGGTAGCGTACTCATCAACGCCCTTGGAATATCTCTGGCTGGAGTCGGAGGACTGTCCGAGGGCTCTTGAACTCTTACGGATATTGTCTCTTGCAAACTTTGCAGCTTCGAAGATAACTTCGGTTGTATTCTCTCTGATCTCTGAGTTAAGACCACCCATGATTCCCGCAAGAGCTACAGGTTTAACGCCGTCACAGATAACAAGGTTCTCGGTGGTAAGGGTAAATTCCTTCTCGTCGAGAGTTGTGATCTTCTCGCCTTCCTTAGCGCGTCTGACGCAGATTTCGTTGCCTTCAAGGAAATTGCAATCGAAAGCGTGAAGAGGCTGTCCGAGCTCTCTTAAAACATAGTTTGTAATATCAACGATATTTGAGATCGAATTATTTCCTACAAGAGCAAGTCTTCTTCTCATCCAGGCAGGTGACTCACCAAGCTTTACGTCGTATACGTAATGAGCTGAATATCTGGGGCAGATGTCCTGTGCCTCGACGCTGACCTTAAATCCGTCCTTTTTAACGTCAGTGGGATGGAAATCAAGAGCAGGCTCGTGAAGCTCAGTCTTAAGTACCGCAGCTACCTCTCTTGCAAGACCGAAGATGCTCTGACAGTCGGGTCTGTTGGCAGTAATAGATACGTCAAAGATCCAGTCATCAAGGCCTGTTATCTCCTTGATATCCGTTCCGAGCTTTGTATCCTCAGGAAGAACAAGAAGTCCGTTGTATCCCGCACCGGGATAGAGGTTTTCGTTAAGTCCGATCTCTACTCCCGAGCAAAGCATTCCGTTTGATTCGTATCCGCGGAGCTTACCCTTTTTGATGGTCATAACTCCTTCGATAGTAACATGGTCCTTGGCGGTAGCGTAAACAACTGCTCCGGGAAGGGCTACAGGGAAGATGCCGCCTGCGCAGACATTATCGGCGCCACAGCAGATCTGTATGTCTTCGTCTCCGCCGACATTTACTGTGCAGACATGAAGATGGGTCTCGGGGATGGGCTCACAGGTAATGACCTTACCGGCTACAACGCCGCTTATATCCTTGCCGACCTGGTATTTCTCTTCTACCTCAAAACCGCAGGAGAAAAGCTTCTCTTCGAGTTCTTCGGGTGTAACATTTATATCAACATAATCTTTTAACCAGCTAAGTGGAACTAACATCTTTGGTTTCCTCCGTATTCATTAATCGTCGATCTGGTCAAGTACTCTGAGATCGGATTCGAAAAGCATCTTGATATTGTTGATGCCGTATTTAAGCATTGCGATACGCTCAAGTCCGAGTCCGAAGGCAAAGCCCGAATACTTTTCGGAGTCAATTCCGCAGTTTTCAAGTACCTTTTTGTTAACAACGCCGGCTCCCAAAACTTCTATCCAGCCTGTTCCCTTGCAAAGCTTGCAGCCCTTGCCGCCGCACTGGAAGCAGCTTACGTCTACTTCAACGGAAGGCTCTGTGAAGGGGAAATACGAAGGACGGAGTCTTGTTGTAGTCTTTTCGCCAAAGATCTGCTTTACGAACATATCAAGGCTTCCCTTTAAGTCGCAAAGGTTGATTCCCTCGTCAACTACGAGTCCCTCCATCTGAGAGAACATAGGCGAATGGGTAGCGTCGTCATCGGAACGGAATACCTTTCCGGGGCTGACAATCTTGATGGGAGGCTTGGTGGATTCCATAACATGGATCTGGCCTGCCGAAGTCTGAGTTCTAAGGAGAAACTCAGGTGAGAGATAGAAAGTATCCTGCATATCTCTTGCGGGATGGTCAGCAGGAGTATTAAGAGCGGTAAAGTTGTAGAAATCCTTCTCTATCTCGGTTCCTTCGTATACGGAAAATCCCATTCCCGCAAAGATATCGATGAGCTGATTTCTAACGGTGGTGATGGGGTGAAGATTTCCGCTCTTTTGCTTAACAGAAGGCATCGAAATATCAATCTTTTCGCTCTCGTAGCGAAGCTTAAGCTCCTTTTCCTTGAGCTTTTTATCTATATCATCAAAGAATCCCAGTGCCCACTGCTTTGCTTCATTAACGCTCTTACCGAAATTAGCTTTCTGTTCGGCGGGAACCTGTGCCATTTCTTTCATAAGTGCAGAGAGCTTACCCTGCTTAGAGTCAAGAAAAGACTTCTTAAGCTCATAAAGATCCTTTGAGCTGCTCTGCTTTTCGGCAAACTCACGGATCTGTGCTTTTAAGCTTTCAATCTGACTCTGAAGTTCTGATAGATCCTTCATTTTTCATATCTCCTTAATTATGTAATATATTAAAAATAGTCACGATTAAACGATCCTATTCCAAATAATCCTGTACGTCTCTGATTTCTTCGTTAATCTCTTCGCTGCGCTTGTCGTCATTTTCATGTCCCAAGGGCTTTCTCAGTGACTTTCCGAAAAGAGCCGACTCTTCGTCTTCCGGACTTTTCGCGTTTAAAATCTCGCGGTGCTTTTTCGGATAGACAAGTACGATATTGATTGGCTTAAAATATCTGTTCAAATACGCCCCGTAAAGGAAAAATAAAAGGCAAAAATACATCCAGATCATAGCCACGATGACCATAGCGAGATTTCCGTACATACTGTAAGCGTTGTAGCGGCTTACGTAAAACGAAAAGATCGCGGAAAATCCTATCCAGCAAAGGGATGAAAATACCGCCCCGGGGAGCTGTTCTCTGAACTTTTGCTTTTTGTTGGGCAAAAATGAGTAGAGAACCGTAAAAAACAGCGTAAGTATCAAAAATATGTAAAGGTGCCTGGGCCTGACGATATATCCCTGAAACTCTTCAAACCAGGGCCACACTCCGCTTAGGTAGTTCGAGATTGATTTACCGAAAACCATAAGAAGAAGGCTTATATACAAAGCACCTAACAGTATCAAAGTATAAAGGCAGCAAACGCCGCGGCGTACAAAATAGTTTCGCTTTTCCTCAACATCGTAAACCGCATTAAGTCCCTGTACAAGGCTGGAAACGCCTTTCGCCGCCGTCCAGAGAGTGATGATGGCGGAAACCGTAAGTACGGTATATCCGCCGGAATAAACGCTGTCCACAAGCCTTTTTACAAGATCCCAAAATATCGCCGGAAGGAAACCTTCGATAAACAGTATCAAATCTGCCTCGGTAATCCTCGTAAAGGGGAGTATCGAGCAAAGAAGTATCAGCATCGGCGTAAAGGACAAAAGCAAAAAGAAAGAGGTACATGCCGCATAAGCATCTATGTTCAGTCTTTTAACGCTTCTCGCGAAATCATCATAGATTTTATAAAGCTTTTTAATAATCCGCATAATCTAAATTTGGGCACAACAATAGCCCTTTGGAAATGTCTCCGCCTTTTGACGCCTAGCCAATGCTAGGTGGGCAACCGCAACCCTGACTTCTGCCTTCCCCTGGCTCTTACGAGGGGGCCTGACATCCGACGGGCGATATAGGAATCCCGTTAAAGGTAAATGTAGGTTCAAAAATACCGGAGACTGACCTTAGGGCCACCTTCATTATACTAAAATATAACGAAAGTATCAACCTTTTAGGCCAATTTTCCGAACCTATCTCCCCTTCGCCTTATCGAGCATAGACTTCTTTTTAAGTTCTTCCTGAGGTATCGGTTTTTGTACCAGGGTAACTATCAAAGCGGGTATAAACGCAAAGTACCCGAAAAGATAATAACCCGCAAAATTCCTGCCCTTCTTTTTGGCGATATTAGCCGGGATCGTAGCAATAAAAAGCGGAATAACAAAAATAGCCGCAAGCACAAGCAGTCCGAAACCGGAGAAAATAAACTCTGCCGGACCGAAATTTGCGATCTCTTCATTTAAATTAATTGCTTCATTTGCAGCATCCGCAGGAAGCGCAGCATCAAGTAACAATAAGCTTGTAATCATAAATTGTCCTTATAAAGTTAATCTCTATATGCGTCCGGACATAGTCCACGCACATTACAATATTTTACAACTAATACCGCCGTCAGTCAAAGGGTTTTCAAAAAGAGTAAGGAGCTTCGCCCCGGCTTAGCGTTTCATCATATCGGAAAGTGCTAAGCGCTTTCCGATATGACAAAAAGACCGCCACAAAAAGTGACGGTCTTTTGAAATCCTGAAGAAATCTTCAGTTTAAGATTAAAGCTGAGGGCCTGCTGCAACGAGAGCCTTACCTGCTTCGTTGGTCTCATACTTCTTGAAGTTCTTGATGAATCTTCCGGCAAGATCCTTAGCCTTGGTCTCCCACTCGCTTGCGTCAGCGTAGGTATCTCTGGGATCAAGGATCTCAGTAGAAACTCCGGGAAGCTCGGTAGGAACTTCAAAATTGAAGTAAGGGATCTTCTTGGTAGGAGCCTTCTTGATGTCTCCGTTAAGGATAGCATCGATGATTCCTCTGGTATCGGGAATAGAGATTCTCTTTCCGGTTCCGTTCCATCCGGTGTTTACAAGGTATGCCTTAGCGCCAGACTTCTGCATCTTCTTAACGAGCTCCTCACCGTACTTGGTAGGATGAAGCTCGAGGAATGCCTGTCCGAAGCATGCTGAGAAGGTAGGAGTAGGCTCGGTGATTCCGCGCTCGGTTCCTGCGAGCTTTGCAGTGAATCCGGAAAGGAAGTAGTACTGAGTCTGCTCGGGAGTAAGAATTGAAACGGGAGGAAGTACTCCGAAAGCATCAGCTGAAAGGAAGATAACATTCTCAGCTGCAGGGCCTGCGGATACACCGTTTACATTCTTTGCGATATTCTTGATGTGCTCGATGGGATAGGATACACGAGTGTTCTCGGTAACGCTCTTGTCGTCGAAGTCGATCTTTCCGTTAGCGTCTACGGTAACGTTCTCAAGAAGTGCATTTCTCTTGATAGCGCCGTAGATGTCGGGCTCATGCTCTTT
>CADATP010000048.1 GCA_902790935.1 uncultured Lachnospiraceae bacterium
GACGGTATCAAGGAAGCAATCGCAAAAGAGAAGAAGGACATGAAGGTTTTTAATGTGATGCTTCTCGGAAAAACGGGTGTCGGAAAAAGCACACTTATAAACAATCTTTTCAGCGAACGGATCGCGCAGACCGGTATCGGGAAGCCGGTTACCCAGGATATCAGGCTTTACAAAAAGGAAGGCTTTCCCCTTCAGGTATACGATACACCTGGCTTCGAACTCGGCGGGGACAATGCCCTCGGAAAGCTCCTTGACGAGATCGGCGACGAGATCAGAAGGGGTTATAAAAGCTTTGATATAGAGCAGAGTATCCATTGCATACTCTACTGCGTCAGCGCCACATCGCACCGCTTTGAGGATGTGGAAGAGAATTTCATAAGAAAGTTTTTGGACCTCAATAAAGATTCGCAGATCCCGGTTATCGTAGTGCTCACACAGTCTATTTCTAAAAAGGACGCAGATGAATTAAAAAAGCATATCGACAGTCTGAATATGGGAATTTCTCAGGTAGTTCCCGTACTTGCAGAGGATTATGAGATCGATGAGAATACAGTAATAAAGGCTCACGGCCTTGATAAGCTTGCTGACTTTATCTACGAGGTAATCCCCGAAGCTGTTAAAAATACTTACGTTGCGGTTCAGAAGGCAAGTATATCCCTTAAAGTGAAAAGAAGCCAGGCAATCGTCATTGCAGCAGCGGCGGCAGCGGCGGCAACGGGAGCGGTACCAATCCCGGTAGCGGACTCTTTTGTACTTGTACCGGAACAGATTGCGATGATCGCGTCGATAACCAATGTCTTCGGACTGTCTTTAGAAAAATCAACGATAGCCGCGATCGTCAGCGGAACTCTCGGAACTGCGGGAACGACGATCGCAGGGAAAACGGTTGTATCGGGAATCCTTAAGCTGATCCCGGGAGCGGGTTCCGTAGTAGGAGGAGCGATCTCGGGAAGCGTTGCGGCAGCCCTTACGGCAGCTCTCGGCGAAGCTTATATCGCACTTATGGTTTCCATACTTAAGGGAACGATTAAGATCGGCGATCTAAGCACAGAAAAAGGCCGAAAGATGATCGCGGATATGTTTAAAAACAAGCTGAAACTAAAGCGCGATAATAAGGGAAAGCTCCTTGATGAAAAGGACAACGATTTTGGAGAGGACAAGGATAAATAATGCCATCGGTTATATAAGACCAACCATGCGGCATACAAAATAACAAAGAGAAATACATAAAAAAATACAAAAAGAAATAAAAGAAGGACAAAGAAATGGCAACAAAGAAAATCAGCTTAAAAAAATACACTGACTTTATAGTGGAGAAAACAACAGCTCTTCTAAACATCGACTCCCCCACGGGATATACGGAAGAAGCTGCCGGCTGGGTAAAAAAGGAGTTTGAAAAGCTCGGATTTAAGGCGCAGATAACAAACAAGGGCGGAGTAGTTGTTGACCTTACCGGTAAGAACAAAAAGGACGGGCTTTTACTTGAGGCTCATACCGATACTTTGGGAGGTATGGTTAAAACTATCAAGGGAGACGGTCGCCTTACTCTTACCAATTTAGGCGGTATGAACCCCAATAATGCGGAGGGAGAGAACGTCAGAGTAGTTACCAAATTTGACGGAATCTATGAGGGCACCTTCCAGCTTGTAAACGCTTCAATACACGTAAACGGCGAGTATAACGACACTAAGCGTTCCTGGGATACCTGCGAGGTTGTACTCGATGAGGACGTAAAGAGCAAGGAGGATGTTCAAAAGCTTGGAATATCCGTTGGTGATATTGTATGTTTCGAACCAAGGGTTAGAGTTACAAAGTCCGGATATATTAAGTCAAGATTCCTTGACGATAAGTTAAGCGTAGGAATATTGCTCGGACTTGCAAAATATATTTCAGACAATAAGATCACACCCAAGCGCGCTCTGTACGCGCACATCACGGTATTCGAGGAGGTTGGCCACGGCGGATGCGGAAATGTACCCGAGGGCTGTACCGAAGCGATTTCCGTTGATATGGGATGCGTCGGTGAAGGCTTAACCTGCACTGAAAGACAGGTATCGATCTGTGCCAAGGACAGCGGAGGCCCTTACAGCTATCCTGTTGTTAAGGGGCTTGTAGAGGCTGCAAAAAAGAGCGGTGCGGACTATGCGGTAGATATTTATCCTCATTACGGAAGCGATGTTGAGGCTACTTTGGGAGCCGGAAACGATTTAAAGCACGGACTGATAGGAGCGGGCGTTTACGCATCTCACGGATACGAGAGAAGCCACAGAGACGGTGCCGAAAATGTTTTGAAACTCCTTTGCGAGTATGCGTTAAACTAATGGATCATACTTATGTTGCGATTGATCTGAAATCTTTCTATGCATCGGTTGAATGCGTGGAGAGAAAATTGGATCCGCTTGATGCCAACTTAGTTGTGGCGGACAATTCAAGGACTGAAAAGACAATCTGTCTGGCGGTTTCGCCGGGCTTAAAGTCCTATGGCATCCCGGGAAGACCCCGTCTTTTTGAAGTGACTTCAAAGCTCAGGGATATCAACGCGGAGAGAAAGTACAAGGCCCCGGGGAGGCAGTTTTCGGGAAAGAGTATTTTTTCGAGCGAGCTGAAAGAAGACCCTGCTCTTGAGGTGGATTATGTCTGTGCGACGCCGAGAATGGCGCTGTATATGAAGTACAGCACAAATATCTACAAAATCTATCTTAAGTACGTGGCTCCGGAGGATGTTCTTGTATATTCCTGCGACGAGGTCTTTATTGATGTGACGAGCTATCTTTCTTTGTACCACTGCACGGCACATGAGCTTGCTCTGAAGATGGTAAGGGATGTGCTCTCGCAAACGGGGATCACGGCGACTGCGGGAATCGGAACAAATCTTTTTCTTGCAAAGATCGCGATGGATATAGTTGCAAAAAAGATGCCGGCAGACGCGGATGGCGTACGTATTGCTGAGCTGGATGAAAGAGGATTCAGGGAAAAGCTTTGGGACCACAAGCCAATCACGGATTTTTGGCGTGTGGGAGCAGGTACCGCAAGGCGTCTGGCAAAGCTCGGACTGTTTACTATGGGGGATGTGGCCCAGTATTCAGAGAGCTGTGAGGATGTTTTATACAAAACTTTCGGAGTAAATGCTGAGCTTCTTATAGACCATGCCTGGGGCTGGGAGCCCTGTACGATTGGGGATGCCAAAAGCTTTAAGCCCCAGACAAATTCCCTGAGCCAGGGACAGGTTATGACAAGGCCTTACGAGTATAAGGAGGCAGGGGTAATCGTCAGAGAAATGGCGGAGCTTTTAAGTCTCGATCTTGTACGAAAAGGGATGGTTACGGACCAGATTGTCCTAACCATAGGTTATGAATCGGTAAGGGATGCAAAAAACCTTGGGTCTTACGACGGAGAGCTTACTTTAGACAGATACGGACGTATTACCCCGAAACATGCCCACGGCACGTGGAATCTTGATTTTAAAACATCCTCCACAAAGCTGATAAGGGAAGCGGCGGGAAATCTCTACGAACGGATCATGGATAAAGATCTTTGTATGCGCCGCTTAAGTATAGCAGCCTGCAATATTATCCCCGAAGGCGAGGCAAAAAGCGGGGATGAGTACGAACAGCTCAGCCTTTTTACAGATTTTGAAAAGAAGCAGGAAGAAAGGCGAAAGCAGGAGATTTTTCTTGAAAAAGAGAAAAATCTTCAAAAGGCATCCTTGGAGGTAAAGCAAAAATACGGAAAGAATGCCATTATAAAGGGAATGAATCTCCTTGACGGAGCGACTACGATCACAAGAAACGCCCAGATAGGGGGACACAGAGCATAATCTGTGCTATAATAAACCCTATAACAAAATCAGGAAGAGTTTATGAGTTTTATTAAAGGCAAGTCTAAAGAAGAGATTAAAAAGAGCGCTAAAAGGATCGCTCTTGATACTGTATGTGACGTAATCGGAAGTATTTTATACGCAATGGGTCTTTACACCTTTGCAAAGATGGCAAATTTCTCCCCCGGAGGTATTTCGGGTATCGCGCTGATACTGAACTATCTTTGGAAGTTGCCCGTCGGTGTTATGACTCTTATTATGAATATCCCGCTTGTAATAGCGAGCTACAAGATAGTCGGAGGAAGATTCCTTGCTAAGACGGCAAAAACAATGATCATCACAACCCTGTTTTTGGATGTGATCTTCCCGCTATTGCCGCTTTATACGGGAAACAGGATGATGGCGGCCCTCTATTCCGGTCTTTGCATGGGCGCCGGAATGGCGTTTTTCTATATGCGCGGAAGCAGTTCGGGTGGAATGGATTTCCTTTCCATGATAATCAAGGTAAAGCATCCGCATATTTCGCTTGGAATCGTTACTGCAGTTTCGGATTTTTTGGTAATACTGATCGGCTGGCCCGTGTTTAAGGATGCGGACGCAGTGCTTTACGGTCTTATTTGTTCATTTGCGGCTTCAATTGTGATCGACCGCGTGCTCTACGGCATTGGTGCCGGAAAGCTGGTAATCGTAATTACGAACAATACCGATGCTCTTACGGAGAAGATCAGTGAACTCACGGACAGAGGATCGACAATAATAAGAGCAATCGGAAGTTATACAAAAGAGGACAGAGATGTGATACTTTGCGCATGCTCCAAGTCCCAGACCTATATGATCACAAACGCGGCGCACGAGGTGGATCCCGGCGCTTTCGTGATGGTTACGGAGACGAGCGAAGTATTCGGTGAGGGCTTTAAAGAATATAAGAAATAGTGTTTTCACAGGAGGAAAAGGGTATGGAAAAAGAAAAAAACGGCGACAGCCAGTCAGCTTTTGAGTATGCGATCTATGTGATAATCGGCAGCTATTTTAAAAAGACATCCTGCATCAGCCCGCTTTTGGAAAAGACTCTGAAAGTTAAGTTCCTTGAGCAAAAGCAGGACAAACAGGCATCCCTTGAAGAAAGTGTCATTGGTTATGCCGAGAAAAAACTTTTAAAGGCCGTACCCGCAGAGGTTTTTAAGGGGGAAGCCAAGGTCCAGCTTGGAGTTAAAAACACAGAAAACAAGCCTGAGGTCAGATTCGTTACGGACAAGTATATGCTTCGCGTATTTGGGGTCTATAAGGGGAAGGGCACAGAGCTTGAATATAAGCTTTTAAGCAAGAAGGAGAAATAGTTTTAATGGAAAAATTTTCAAAACTTCCTTACGAGCGCATAGAGCTCGATAAGATGAAGGCAGATTATGCCGATCTGATAAGGCGCCTTAAGGAAGCCAAAAGCGGCGAGGAGCAGTGGAAGGTTCATCAGGATTATTACAAGATCCAGGGACATATTTCCACGCAGCACACAATAGCTCATATTCGTCACGACATTGATACAACGGACGAGTTTTACGACAAGGAAAACGAGTACTACGATTCATTCGATCCCGAGTGGGAAAATTGTATGAACGAGTACAATAAAGTTCTATTTAACTCTCCCTACAGACCTTTCCTTGAGGAGAAGATGGGAAAAGTTGCTTTCAAAAATATGGAACTTTCCCTTAAGTCTTTCGACGAGAAGCTTATTCCTCTTATGCAGGAGGAAAATGAGCTTGTAAGTAAGTATACAAAGCTTATTGCAACCGCAAAGATCGAGTTCGAAGGAGAGACATACAACCTTAGTCTGATGACCAAGTTTACAACATCTAAGGACAGGGATGTTCGTAAGCGCGCCGTAAAGGCGATGAGCGATTATTTCCTTACCGTTACGGACGAGATCGACGATCTTTACGACAAGATGGTGAAGAACCGTACAAAGCAGGCACAGATGCTTGGCTTTGAAAACTATATTCCTCTCGGATATATGAGGATGCAGAGAAACAGCTACGGCCAGGCAGAAGTTGAGAACTTCCGCAAGCAGGTTAAAGAGGCATTTGTTCCTTTTGTTTCGGATATCCACGAGACAAGAAGAAAGCGCATCGGCGTAGACAAGCTTAAATTCTACGATAACGGCGTTTACTTTACAAACGGAAATCCCGCGCCCACAGGTACTCCCGAGGAGATCCTTAAGGCCGGACAGGATATGTACAGAGAGCTCTCTCCCGAGACTGCAGAGTTTATTGATTTTATGATGGATCATGAGCTCTTTGACGTACTCGGAAGAAAGACCAAGCGCCAGGGCGGATATATGACATTCCTGCAGGATTACAAGGCTCCTTTTATCTTTGCAAACTTTAACGGAACCAGCGGAGATGTTGACGTTATTACACACGAATGCGGACACGCTTTCCAGGGATTTATAAACAGAGACGACGAGATAATCGAACATAACGATATCACAATGGAAACCGCCGAGATCCATTCTATGTCGATGGAGTACTTTACATACGGCTGGATGAAGAATTTCTTCGGAGACCGCAAGGATGATTATCTTACTATGCACCTTGAGGATTCCATTATCTTCGTTCCCTACGGATGTATGGTAGATGAGTTCCAGCACATCGTTTATGCAAACCCCGATATGACTCCCGCAGAGCGCAAGGCTACGTGGAAAAAGCTTGAGGAGACCTATCGTCCTCACCTTGATTTCGACGGAGATCCTTTCTTCGGAGAGGGCGGATTCTGGCAGAGACAGAGCCATATTTTCCAGAGTCCTTTCTACTACATCGACTATGTTCTTGCCAGCGTTTGTGCTATGCAGTTCAAGGTTAAGATGGACGAGGATTACAGAGGGGCATTTAATAAATATTTGGAGCTTTGCAAGCTCTCTGCAAGAGATTTTTACGAGCCTATGCTTGCAAAGGTAGGTTTAAACAGCCCCTTCAAAGACGGATGTATCGAGGAACTTGTTGATAAGCTTAAGAAAAAAGTTTAACGGAGACATTCAATGCTGCGACAGAATATAAGTGATTCACGTATAAGCTCGCTCCTATGTAATGTTGAAAAAGTAATAATCGGAAAACCGGAGATTACCGAATTGGTACTCACGGCGCTTCTCGCCGGCGGGCATGTCCTTATCGAGGATGTGCCCGGTGTCGGCAAAACCCAGCTCGCTGCCGCTATGGCAGTTTCATGCGGAGGCGAGTTCGGGCGTATACAGATGACGCCGGATATAATGCCATCGGATATCACCGGTTTTTCTTTTATAAGACAGGGTAGCAGCGAGGTAGAGTTCAGGAAAGGAGCAGTATTTTGCAACTTTCTTTTGGCGGATGAGATAAACCGTTCCTCACCTAAGTCACAGTCCGCGCTTTTGGAGGCGATGGAAGAGCTTCGGGTTACCATAGACGGAAAGAGCTACGATCTTCCGAAACCGTTTATGGTTCTTGCTACGCAAAACCCCGTAGAGACTTACGGAACATATTCTCTCCCGGAAGCCCAGATGGACAGGTTTATTATGAAACTAAACATCGGTTATCCAGCGGAAGAGGATGAACTTCGGATCATCCGAAAGGGAAGAGAGAACGATGCCAGGAATCTTTCGCCGGTAATAGAACCGATGGATATTCTTGCGATGCGCGATGAAGCGGACAAGGTATCCGTGTCCGAGGCGGCGGAAAAGTATATTTTATCTATCGTGACGGCAAGCCGCCGAAACGAGGGGATAAAGCTCGGAATAAGCCCCAGGGGAAGTATTGCTATGATCCGCTGTGCTAAGGCATTTGCATATATTTCCGGAAGAGATTACGTTCTTCCGGATGATATTAAGTTTTTGGCACCCTATGTATTCGGTCACAGACTTATGCTTTCCCCGAGAGGAAAGTCTGACTGGGGGGACGGATTTGCGGCTGTGAAAGATATCGTCAGCTCGGTGGAGGTTCCGATTTGAGAAAAAAAGACCGGGCAGCTAAAAAAGAGGATAAAATAGGCGGACTTAAACCAAGGCGCAGAAATGATTATTTCAGATTCGCTGACGGTTTTTTCAGCTCCGCTGTATTTGTAACCCTTTTTGCGCTCTTTTGCAGCGCGAGGGTCGGATATTTTTTGCTAATTGCTCTTTTTGCGGCTCCCGGAGTTTCTGTACTTTTAGCTTTTATTAGTTCAAGATTTTCTGAGGTCAGTCTGTCAAATAAAAAAGGCGCAGGGGTCTGCCTTGCCGAAAAAGGCGAGAGTATTTCAATGGATGTCACCGTAAGAAACAGGAGCATCCTCCCAACATCCCTGATACGTATAAGCGTTCTTGATACTGCTTCCCTTGAGGCTAAAGAAAAAGAAATCAATGTTTCGGTAATGTCAAAGAGATATAAAAGTATCCCTTTGATTTTTTGTGCAAATTTAGCCGGGGGAGCAAGGGTAGGAGTTCGGGAGGCTGTCTGTGAAGACTTCTTCGGAATAGCGAGATTTCCGGTTAAAGTAACGGGAAGTATACAGATATGCGGCGTGGAACCTGACATACCTGAAATATCTGCGAAGGAGCCTTTGCTTGAGGAGACGATGAGGAGTGCCTTTAATGATGACAGCTCCGATGAGACTATTGATGAGGTGAATGCCACTTTTGCAGGATTTCCGGGGTATGATTACAGAAAGTATGAGCCCGGGGATCCGCTTAAAAGGATCAATTACAAGCTCTCAGCGAAGGTAAGGGAGCTGATGGTCAGGCTTGATGAAAGACCGGTTACAAGCGGCGTAGTTATGATCCTTGATACGGCAAAGCCGGTTAATGCGGATGAGAATCCTATAATCCCCGGAGCTGTTCAAAGTATGCTTGAAACTTCGCTTGGAATGGTCAGAACCTTGCTTTCGCGAAATTTCAGCGTCAGCGTAAACCGGATTTTGCTTGATAATACCGAAAGCAGCTTCGAAATCCGCTCGGAGAAGGATCTTTCTTTACTTCGCACTGATCTTTCGTTTTTTATGCTTACAGATAATCCTGAAAGGATTCCAAGAAAGATACCCGGTGGGGGAAGTTCTGTTATCTGTTTTACGCTAAAGGATGATGCACAGCTGTATGCAATACTTGAGGAAAAATTTGGGGGAGCCGGCTCGGTATGCATTTTTAATGCCGTAACCGGAGAAGGGAGGGCGCTGTGAATCTTTTTCAAAGAATAAAAAGCCTCCCACGCTCGGACATATTTACGGGCAAGAATTCTATATTAAAAATGGATGAAGCGGTAGCTTTTATCCTTGCGATGGCTCTTAGCGTAACGAGTATGTCTCTGTACGGAGAGCGCGCTTTGGAGATGCTCCTTAAGTGCTTTATAACCGGGATATTTACGCTCTTTATGTGCGCCTTTGTAAACAGGAACAGATTTTTAGGCGCTTTTGTAACGGTAGTATACTTAGGAGCGTACTTTTCCGGAATGATGAGCATAATAACCATCGGTGAGAGAAGTACAGGGGTATATTTTTGGCAATGGGTGGTCAGCGGAGGCAGTGCTCAGACGCTTGAGATAGAGGCAGGGAGCGACTCGATGCTCCGTCTTGGAATGTACATGGCTGTAACGCTGTTTTTCGTAATAACGGTTTATTACTTTTCAGTAGCAAATTACAGGTTTGGATATATTACGCTTGTTTCGCTCTTACCCTTTGTTTTGTACGCAAAGGTGACGGAAGAGGTGGAGAACAGATACCTCATCCTTACGGTACTGGCGAGTATGCTGCTGCACGTGGTCTGCGCAAGAAAGGTTAGTCCGACAAGGGCTGAAATTAAAGAAGCCAAAAGAAAGAGTACGCTCTTAAACAGAGTAGAACCTGCCCATGGAAACGACTGGAATATAAAAATACGAGGCCAGTGGGTCTATATGGCGGAGTTTGCCGTTGCGGTAATACTTGTTGTTGCGGTATCGGCGCTTATCCCCAAGGACCCGAGAGCAAAGTATTACGATAAATTTGAGGATATGTTCCTTGGAGGAAATACAGATACGGAGGTTGGCGAGAACTTTTCAAATCTCTCGGAATTTTCCGGGAACGCGGATAATTTTAGCTCGGGCACTAACCGAAGGTTATACACTGTGGTTGGAGACGGAGACATCTATCTAAAGCGACAGGTTTTTGATGTTTACGATTTTGAAAAGGACAGATGGTACTCCCTTGACGGAGCTGTAAACGAGACTGATTTTGACGCTTACTTTAGGGATAAAAAGCTTCTTTCTGTCAGCGCTATCACAGAGCTTTTAAAGACTGTAGCTGAGATCGATCCGGACTTTGCCGCAAAGTATGGCTTAGAGGAGGTTGTAAGCGGAAGCACAATACCGGATGTTCCCACAAATTACGTCATCACTGCGCAAAACTTTTCCGCCGCATATTTCCTATCTGCGGACAGATTAAGCGATGCGAAGCTTGAAAGCGATGATGCATATATTACGGACGCGGGAACGATGTTTTGCAAAGAGTCGCTGCATGATGAGAACCATTCCTACACAATATCTGTTTTTAATTCAAGCGGAGCGCTTACTACTTTCAGATTAAGGGGAGGCCTTGACCTTTCGGCTGATGAGGAAGTAAAGATGCTAAAAGAGGCGGAGAGCATCCTTGTTAAAGAGGCTCTTAGGCGGGGCGAGATGGCGAATACGTCAGGGGAAAAGCTTTCCGAAGAAGAGACGGAAAAGGCAGCAGGCCTTCTTAGAAGTATCAGAGTCTCTCAGGCTTTTTTGGATGATGTAAGGGGAGCAATGGTTTACAGCGGTAAGGTTTCGTCGGCTCAGGGAGACATACCTGTTGATATTGTCGCTCTTTCGGAGAGCATCGTTTCGGGATGTGATAATGATTTTGAAAAAGCCGTGGCCTTAGAGAAATACTTTAGGGAAAACGGATTCTCCTATGATTTAAAGTACAGGGCGCCGGATAACAGTCCCGGATACTTTTTGTTTGAGGGTAAGACGGGAACCTGCTCAGATTACGCTTCGGCTTTTGTGCTGATGGCAAGAAGCGCCGGGCTGATGGTGAGGTATGTGGAAGGATTTGTGCCCGAAGGAGAGTACGGAGATCTCTACCGTGTAGTAACAGAGGCGGATTCCCATGCCTACGCGGAGGTTTTTATCGAAAACGTGGGTTGGATGAGCTTTGATCCGACGGCGGGAGTAAGAAACGTAGGAGGAGGCGGATTTTTAGGCTTTTTACAAAAGCTGAAGATTGATATAGGTCTTCTTCAGGTGATCGGCGGATTTGCAATACTTATCGCAGGAATCATCTTTTTTGCAAGGCTTGTAATTCCGTTTATGTCCGAGGCTGTATTTAGGATGATGCTTCTATTTGCAAGGCCGGAAAAAGCGCTTGTAAAATCCTACAGGAGGATACTTAAGAAGAAAAAGAAAGCCGGAGATCCTAAGGAATATACGCCAAAGGAAATAGAGGATATGGCAGCAGGCGTAATGATCGATATTTCGGAGTATATAGAAAATATTGAGAAGCTCTGCTTTGCGGGAAAGGAGATTTCCATAAAAAGGCGCGTAATAATCAAGGGGTACACTGAGGGCTGCGAGGCTGTAAGGAGGATGACACGGAGGGCGAAGCCTTCGGTAAAATAAAGTGGCGCTTAAATATAGTACATTATTAAAAAATTCCCCGGGCTCTGCGGATCAGGTATCCACAGAGTCCGGGGGTTTATCCCTTAATACGTATCAGTTTAGTCGTGAAGGAATTCAAAGGATTTCATGCTGCAGGTTCCGCTTCCTTTAAAGGTAATATAAAGGGCGTGAACACCGCTCATCGGAGCAAAATGGCAAACTCTTTCAGTCCAGATGTTGGTTCCGTCTATAGACATAGAACCGATCACCTCTCCATCCCACTTAGTCCTTACTTCAATAGTTCCGTTAAAGTAGCCGCGGGTCTTTACGCAAAGGCCGGTTGCATTTTTAAGATCAAAATACTTAAACCCTGCTGTGGAACCATCGGTTAGCTGTTTGATATATCCAAGGTTCGGAGTTCCGTCGCCGCCCTCCTGCACAACTGCAGGCGCGCCGCCTTCAACGTAGCGGGCGTGTTTTTCGTTAAAGAGATTGCAAGCGATATAAGTCGGGTACTCTCCGATATCGAGCAGAGGTGCTCCGTTTAAGCCACAGGATGTGATCTCGGCCTGGTTTACGTGGATACCGTCTTCTTTGAAGGTAAGCTTCTCTGCGCAAACCTGACGTGAGAACCAGGTGTTGTTGGTCTGGCGATGGTAGAAGATATACCAGTCATTTTCGATTTCAATCATACTACCGTGGTTATTTCCGCCGTAGGCCATAGCCATATCCGCCGGTTTGTAGGTGGCTATTCCGAGGTCGCAGTTTGAAACGAGTACGCCGCCGTATGTAAAAGGTCCCGCAGGACTGTCAGAAGTAGCGTAGCAAAGCTCGTGCATAACTTCTGAAGAATAAATGAAGTAATAGGTAGATCCTTTCTTTCTGATAGAAGGTGCCTCGAAGAAGGCATGTCCTTCAAATCCGGTTCCTTTGCTGTATTCATCACCGGGGCAGACGAAGATAGGCTCTTCTTCTATCGTAAGCATATCGGGTCCGAGTACGGTAAGCATAGCGCCGTGTCTTGACTTGTCCCCATGTCCAGCAAAGCCTGTATAGAGGTATGTGCGATCACCTTCGGTTATAACACCGGGATCGAACTGCGGCTCGTCGTTTAGCATCTTCATACCGGGCTTATATTCTTCACCGTTAGCAGCCGTCTGGCCGTCGCCAAAGCTGTGTCTGTCTCCAAGCTTAGTTCCGTCTTTATAATGAACATATCCGTAAAACTCAAAAGGTCCTGCCGGCTTATCGCTGACAGCTACAGATACAACGTTTACCTTATCGAGTACATAGTATAAGTAGTATTTTCCGTCAGAGCCAACGGTTATATCCGGCGCGTACAGGCACATATGTCCATCCTTGTTAAAAGGATCGGCTGTCTTAGGGTAGATGATACCTTCGTAGTGCCAGTTACCAAGGTCTGAAACGGGAGCTGACCAGCAAACATAATCGCCGAGGCAGAAGGTCTCGCCGTCGTAAAGATCATGTGATCCGTATACATACACTCTGTCTCCGAATACATATGGCTCACCATCGGGTACATATTCCCAGGAAGGGAGGTATGGATTGACAGCCTGTTTTTTACCGGTCATACCAATGCGGATTCCGCCCTCTTTTCCGGGGACTGCGCCGCGTCCGTCAAATACCATCTCAGCCTTGTCCTCTTTAGTATAAGGCTTCCAAAGAGGAAGTGGCTGACCTGTAGTTCCTATTCCGTTTGGATCGGAAGTCTTTACGAAATTTGCCACCATATCCGCCATCTGACGGGCAAGGTCGAAATGTCTTCCCTCGAAAGGTCTCCAGCATTTTCCCAAAGTCTCAAAGAAAAACCAAAGATCAACGGAGTGGAATGTACCGGGGTGATCCCAGCCGGGGATATCTGGGTCAAATCTGTAACAGTAGTAGTTTTGCGAAGGGTTTGCTTTCTTTGCATCGAGGAAGGTGGACTTTACGCTCATCTCAACGACGCTCTTTCCGTCCATAGTAAATTCATCGCTTGTATTTCCGGAGATAATTGGCGCATTTGCGCTCTTTCCCTTAGCAATCTTGATAATAGGATCCTCATCGCAGAACTTTCCGTCGTTTATAGGGAACATTCTTTGATGCTCCGCTGCGTATTCGCCGTACTTTGCTCTAAGTTCAAAGGCGTCCATCTTTCTTGCTTCTTCGAGGCTCTTAATCCCGGCAAACTTAAAGAAATCCTCACCTTTTTCCTCAGCTTTTTCAAGGTTTAAAGGCTTGAAGATATCCGATTCCTCTTCGGGATGGCGGATCATTCCGCTTAGAACGATAGCTCCCTTTATCTTGTCAAAGTTTGCTTCGTGTGTAAACTGGTGCATTACACTGGCGCCGCCTGCAGACTGACCCATGATCGTAATTTTCTCCGGGTCGCCTCCGAAGGCAGCTATATTTCTGTAAACCCACTCGAGTCCGGCCTTTTGGTCAAGGAGTCCGAAGTTAGCCGGAGCATCCGGCGATTCTTTGGTAATCTCGGGATGAGCCAGGAATCCGAAAAGCTGAAGCCTGTAGTTTACGCTGACTACGATAATTCCGCGTTTTGCCAGCTGTTCTCCGTCAAACTCCATCTCGGCGGTATATCCCCACTGAAATCCGCCTCCGAAATACCAGACAAGTACGGGGAGCTTCTCGTCAGTCTTTTTTGCGGGAGTCCAGACGTTTAAATATAAACAATCCTCGCTCATAGGAATTTCGGGATCAACATGCCAGTCACGGCAGTAGATATCGTCTCCAAGTCCCGGAGTATCCTGAACCGAGATGGGTCCGAATTTATACGCTTCAAGTACGCCCTCCCAGTCTTTGGCAGGCTGTGGTGCACGCCATCTGTTTTCTCCGACAGGCGGAGCTGCAAAAGGAATTCCTTTATAAACCGTAATCCTCGGGTTTGTTCCGGGAAGTCCGCGGACTTCGCCGTTTTCAACTTTTGTTTGTCTTAACATAGTACCCCTTTCTAAAACCTCTAGTTCTATTTACCCAAATACAATTTCTTTCATCTTCTTTATGTAAGGAAAATTTCTTCTTACATTTTTATAATAGGAGGAAATTTTCAAAACTTCTTGTCTGATTTTGCTACCGATTTGTAAAATATTGCGATGTATCTGCGAGCAAATATTGGGAAGTTTGGAGCAAATTGTGTGTGGAAGCATATGGCGTACGCCCATTATAATCTCCAATATGATTAGACATCGAATCAGCAAAAAAATAATAGTTCGTCCGGGCGTCTGTTTAGCTGCGGGACTACTCTGCCTGTCGCTTGCAGGGTGCTCAAAAGACGCGGACAAAATAGCGGAAGTACAAGACTTGGGAACGTCCCATGCGGACTTAACCGATGGCATTACTGAAAATGATACGGAAATCAGTTCCGAAAAACAAGAAACCGGATCCGAGAAAGGAATAGAAGAAATGGAAGAAATTTTCAAAAATATTGAACTCGCCAAGGCGGTAAAGCCCTTGACGGACCATAACCCCGTTATGACGCAGCGCTTCGGCGCAGACCCCTACGCTCTTGTTTATGACGGAAGGGTTTACCTTTATATGACAGGCGACGACCCGATGTATGAGGCGGACGGAAGTCTCAAGGAAAACAATTATTCAAATATTTATACGATCAATGTCATCTCGTCTGCAGACCTTGTAAACTGGACCGACCACGGAACGGTTTATGCCGCTTCCGATAAAGGACAGGCTACTTGGGGGGCGAATTCCTGGGCTCCCGCTGCCGCTTACAAAAATATAAATGGCAAGGACAAGTTCTTTTTGTACTTTGCAAATAACGGAAACGGAATCGCCGTTCTTGAAGGCGACACCCCTTACGGACCTTTTACCGATCCGATAGGAGGTCCCCTTATCTCAAGACAGACTCCTACCTGCGCGGAAGTAGCATGGCTTTTCGATCCCGCCGTACTTATGGACGATGACGGAAAGGCTTATATCTACTTTGGTGGCGGAGTTCCTACTCCCGAGATGGCTGCAAATCCCGGAACAGCCCGCGTTGCAAAGCTTGCTGATGATATGATCAGCCTTGACGGAGATCCTATTCCGATTGAGAACGTTGAATATCTTTTCGAAGATTCGGGAATCAATAAGATAAACGGAACCTACTATTATTCATATTGCTCCAACTTCAGTATGACAAAGGAAGCTATGGAAGAGAAGGGCTATCGTATGGGCGAGATCGTAACTATGAAGTCCGACAAGCCAATGGGCCCCTTCGTTCCCGCAAATCCCGTACTCGCTAACCCCGAGCATTTCTTCGGACGCGGCGGAAACAACCACCACTGCATGTTCGAGTTTAACGGACAGTGGTACATAGCTTATCACTCAAGAATCCTTGAGGAGAAGATGGATATGAACGGCGGCTACCGTAGCACCAATATCGATGTGGTCAAGTTCAACGAAAAAGGTGAACCCACTGCTTCTACTGGAACAAGACTCGGCGTAGAGCAGATCGGTACCTTGAATCCCTACGAGACCGTTAAAGCAGTTACTTTGTCAAACGCATCCGGTATCAAGACAACTCAGTACGGCGAGACCGCTATTAAATACGGATCGGGAGATATGATCGTTACAGATATACATGACGGAAGCTGGATCAGTGTAACCGGTGCCGACTTTGGAAGCAAATCCGCAAAAACGATTGCCGTAAAGGTTCGCGGCGAGGGAAAAGGAGCTATCCGCGTGTCAATCGATTATCCCAATTCACATGCAGTAGCTTACATCCCGGTAGAGAATCCCGGTGTTTGCTTTGTAGAAGTTAAGGCTGATTTAACTGCCGAAGTTACCGGAAATCACTCGGTATTCTTCACCTTCGCCGGAGAAGGGTACGAGGTGCTCGAGTGGAAGTTTGAGAAATAATTCTATTATTGGGGGTACAAAATCGGGCTCTG
>CADATP010000049.1 GCA_902790935.1 uncultured Lachnospiraceae bacterium
GTCCGCAACATAAAAGTTGGTTGAAAGCTTCGAAGCAGCAGACGCAGTATCCAGAGAAACATACACATCGACAGGTCCTAAGTGCTCCATATCAAGGTGCAAAAGGGCAGTCACCTTACCGTCTTTATCCGAAAGTTTTTTACCGTTTGAATAAACATACAGATCGCCGTGGGCATTATCTCCGCCTTCAAGCTTGATAGGCAGCTGAATATATGAATACATCTGGTTTATCTGATTTAAAAAATCAAGATTGGAGCTCATATTTGATACGCTGTTTGATGCGGGCGAGTCCTTTAAGCCGGCGTTTTCCAGCGAAGCCTTTAAAAGACCTAATTGCTTTGTAAGCCTTTGATAAAGCTCCAAAACCTTTTCCTTATCGGCAACGTCCGCAGGAGAAATACTCCACTCTTCGGATAATGCTTTGAATACGGCTTTAAGTCCGTCTGAATCCAAAAGCCCCAAAAGAGTTTTGGTATCTCCCTTTGACAGACTTTCTGAAAGCAGATTCTTTGTTATACCGAAAAGCTCATTAAAGCTCTTTCCGGACAGATCTTCCGAAGAATCAAGTATTAAAGAAAGCTCCCTTGCAAGGACCTTTCTGTCATCTTCACTTAAAGGCTCCCTAAGATTCTTTTCGTTTAGTACAGAAGCCCCTTCATCAGTTTTAAGAGGTGATGCAGGTAACGCCT
The DNA here is from genome assembly GCA_902790935.1 of uncultured Lachnospiraceae bacterium. Lineage (GTDB taxonomy): Bacteria > Bacillota > Clostridia > Lachnospirales > Lachnospiraceae > AC2028. Next base: position 690 of record CADATP010000049.1, read on the forward strand.
CTTCATCATCCGGCGCTTCTTCAAATGCAGCAAGCATCTTAAGCGCCCTCTCGGCAGCAGTCATGTCTTTACCCTCTTCATTAACTGCGCCTGCAATTTCATTTTGGTTTATGACGGCTGCTTCGCTTCCTGTGCTTTCACCTAAAGGAGAAGTGTAACCTGCCAAAGGCTTTATATCTTCTTCGGAAAGCATACTGACTATATCTCTTAAAAGCTCACCGGCACCTTCTATATTGCCGGCATTTTTTAAATCGGCAATAGCCTCATTTAAATCATTTAAAACAGCCCCCATCCCTTCGCCTATTTGGTAGGAAAGGTTTTTATAAGAGCTAATCTGAGATAAATTATTCTCATTAACTTCGATTCCGAGCTTATGAAGATCTACGATATCAGATACGGGATAATCGCTGTATAAATAAACATCTTTATATATCCCGGATAAGGACGCCCGGTCGACATTCATTCCGGACCTCATCATAGTCTGTGCCATTTCCCCCGATCTTTCGTTAAGTGGGATTCCGGCCATATTAAGAGCCTTAGATACATTGGGATCGGAAGCAAGATTGGTAAAAAGCGGAGAAAGGGCGAGACTCGTACCTGTACTTTTTACCTCAAAAGTAAGAATCTTTCCGATATCAAGATCGATACCGGAAGAGAGCTTGGCATCAAAGAGAAGATTACCGGGAAGCTGCATAGTAACAGTATCTCCGTCTTTAGATACGATCTGAGCTCTTAGCATATCTCCCGCTTTTAGATCGGCAAGGAGCGCGTCAGCCGCCCCCGGTTTAAGGGCCGCAAGTTCAGAAGGGCTTATGGCGGTAGTCTTACCTGAAAATATTTGATTTGAATTAGTCAGATCAAAATTTATATTCATCTGTTAGCCAATAAAATTCTTTATAAATGTACGTCTGTGAATAGGGCAAGGTCCGTATTTCTTAAGAGCCTCTATATGCTGCGCCGTACCATAGCCTACGTGTTTCGCAAAACCATATTCAGGAAACTGCTTATCGTATTCTAACATCAGTCTGTCCCTTGTGACTTTTGCAAAAATACTTGCCGCACCAATGGATATACTCTTGGCGTCTCCTTTTATGATAGGAACCTGGCGGATATTAACCTGAGGGATGGTAACAGCATCATTAAGAAGTATATCCGGGGTCACGGAGAGTTTTGAAATAGCCTCTCTCATAGCCTCGTAAGTAGCCTGCAATATATTTATCTCATCAATCCTCTCACTCGAAGCGTATCCTACAGCACAGGCAACCGCCTTTTCCTTTATCTCGTCATAAAGTGTATCTCTCATCTTCTCGGAAAGCTTCTTTGAGTCATTTATATATAAAATATCGCAGTCTTTAGGAAGTATTACGGCGCCGGCCACAACAGGGCCCGCCAAGGGGCCTCTTCCCACCTCGTCTATACCGCAGATAAGTCCGCAGCCTTCATACTTTCTTTCAAACTCTGAAAGGGCATAAATCCTTTCCTTTTCCTTTGATAAAGCCTGAAGTTTTTTCTCAGCGTTTAAAACAAGCTTTACAACTCCGCCTCTTTCATCCGTAGCATATTCCGAAATAAAAGCCTCCATGTCTTTTATATCGGTATTCTTAAACTCGGAAGTAATCTCTGAAATGCTTTTCATAAATCAATAATCCTAATCTATAGGTCCAAAACTCTTAAAAGGGAAAATCCTAAATACAGCTCTTCCTATGATTTCTTTTCGGGTAACGTTTCCGATAATGTCAAATCTCGAGTCAACGGAATTGTTTCTGTTATCTCCCATAACAAAGTATTCGTTATCACCAAGGGTTATTCCCTCGCCTTTACCTCTGTTCCAGAGAGTGTCGTTGTAATCAATTGTTTCGGCTCCGTAATTCTCCTCAAGAAGCTTATCATTTATATAGATGCTGCCGTCTTCTGCGATTCTTACAGTCTCTCCCGGAAGACCTATAACTCTCTTGATGTAGTATGTGTTTTTCTTTTCCGCATACTTATAAGGGAAAATAACAATGTCAAATCTCTTGGGGTCCGTAAATCTGTATGTGATCTTATCAACGATCAAATGGTCTGCATTTTCCAAAGTAGGATACATCGAAGTCTGATGCACAACCGTCTTTTGCGCGATAAAGGTAATAAAGAGTATCGTAATACCAAGGGCAATCAGAAGGTGAATCGCAAGGGAAAACAATTCCTTTAACACATCTTTATATTTCTTATTATTCGTTGACATTTTCTTTGTCGGGACTTTCAAGCGAAATATTTCCGAGTCTGCCGCATCTGAAATCATCGATCAGATAAGCCGCAGCTTTTTCACTGTCCGGTTCCTCTCCTTTTTTTAATGCTCTTCTGTTTATTGCAATATTTTCAAGTATCTTAAGGCTTTCATCGTCTTCAGATAAAGAGTATCTCTCCGCCAAAACTCCGGGATAAGACTTTAAAAGAAAATCTATAAGCTTTATAGAAAGTGTAGGTATATCCAGAATATTGTCGTTTATCGTGCCAAGAAGTGCCAGTCTTAATCCTACCTGTTCGTCTCCTATCTTAGGCCAGAGAATACCGGGAGTATCCAAAAGCTCTATGGAGTCGCTGAGTCTGATCCACTGCTTTCCCTTAGTAACTCCGGGCTTATTTCCCGTTTTAGCCATGCCTTTTCCGACGAAGGAATTAATAAAGGTGGACTTACCCACATTAGGTATGCCGCAGACCATAGCTCTGATGGGGCGGTTCTTAATACCGCGTTTTCTGTCTCTTTCTATTTTTTCCCTGCAGACTTCTTTAACTATTGAATCAACGCTTCTCGTAGCTCCGCGATTTCTCGCATCCATTGTGATCACGCTGATGCCTTTATCTTTAAAATAAGCTTTCCATTTATCTGTCGCAGTCTTACTCGCAAGGTCAGCTTTATTTAAGATAACTAATCTGAATTTATTCTTACCGAGTTCATCTATATCCGGATTACGGGAAGATAAAGGCGCTCTTGCATCCAATAATTCGATGATCAGATCCACCAGCGAAATCTCTTCCTTCATCATACGGACCGCTTTAGTCATATGACCCGGATACCAGTTAATTGTAATATCACTCATTATCTGACAAAACCCATTTTCTTTCCGCCCTGGGGCAATTTAAACCATACATGTCCCTTAATATCCGTCAAAGGCACCGGGCCTATACCGGAGGACCTTGAATCTTCGCTTTCTCTCGGATTATCTCCCATAACGAAATATTCGTTAACCTCAAGTGTAATCTCGTTTTCAGCTATCCCCGGCTCAGAAATATACATTCCGCAAACCTTATTTATCTCTCCGTTAACGTAAAGTCTGCCGTTTTCAATCTTAACCGTATCTCCCGGGCAGGCAACAACTCTTTTTGTGTAGTAGTAGGAGTTTTCATTGCCGTTAGGAAGGAATATAACAACATGTCCCGGCTTTGGCTTACCCAAAACATAGCTGAACCTGTCTATAAGCATACTTTGTTCGGCCTCTATATTCGGTTCCATTGATGCTCCTACCACCTGGATCTTCATACCAAAAAGCATAACAAGGGCCGTACCAAGGAAAATAGCGATCAAAACGCTAAGTATCCAGCTTATAACTTCATGCACAGCTTTATAACTTATTCTTTTTTTTCTCTTGTAAAAGGACAGACCGCCCGTACTTCTAGCCATACTCAGTTATTATATCATAATTATGCACAAAAACAAAGAAAGATAGCCCCCTGCGGCTATTAAGAATTCATAAGAAAAAAGGCAATCCTTCAAATGAAGAATTGCCTTAAAGTACAAAAGAAAAGAATTATTTAACGATTTCCTTAACCTTTGCCTTCTTACCGATACGGTCACGAAGGTAGTTAAGCTTAGCACGTCTAACTTTACCTTTTCTAACAACTTCAATCTTCTCTACGTTAGGAGAATGAAGGGGCCAGGTCTTTTCTACACCAACACCGTTTGAAGACTTTCTAACGGTAAAGGTTTCTCTGTTGCTTCCGCCCTGACGCTTGATAACGGTTCCCTCGAAAATCTGGATTCTTTCGCGGTTACCTTCCTTGATCTTGCCGTGTACTCTAACGGTATCACCAACTGCAAAATCATCGATCTGAGCCTTTAACTGCTCTGCTTCGATCTCTTTAATAATGTCGCTCATTTTAAGCTCCTTCCTTACAATGGATGTTCTTAATACCATTAGGGTAACAGAGGACCATCTTTGTTTACACAACATTAATAATCTACTACAAAGATTCATAAAATGCAAGTACTTTTTTTCTCCCCCGTAAACTCCCATTTTTTTTTTCTTTTTAACTGAGGCTTCGTTTCCCAAAACTACCTGTCCGTAGGGAATCCTTCCAAGCTCTAAGTCCTTGTTAAACATAAAGGACTCTAAATCTGCCGCGTATCCTTTATGTCTGTACTTTTCGTCAATATAGAGCATACCTATACTGCCTTCACCGTGGCGGCCGATGAATCCGGCAATCTCACCGTTTTCGAATATACCGTAAACGACTCCGTCTCTCACTCTGCTTATGGCGTATTCATATCCTCCAAGTTCATAAGCCTTGCCGACATAATCTGCATAGCTTTCATCAAGGAGCCTTATATCTTTATTCTTTATCTTACGGTGTACATTCTCGGTATAAACGTAGTTATAAACATCACAGGATTTTTCAATTCCCGGCTGTTTTTCCAGAATATCTCCGAACTGCTTGGATACGACAATGCTGTGAATATTATCGGGTATGATTTCAAAGAAATTTTTGACATCCATAACAGCATTTGTATCAACAAGTATAAGTTCATCGCATGGCATATATATAATAAGCGGATCTGTATGGATAATTTCGCCTGTTCCGCGGCGAAGGGCTTCGATAAGCTGTATATTGTTTCGCTTATCCTTAAGAAGCTCCTTAATATATTTATTTCTAAGCTCGTACTTTTCGTACAGATCGGGTCTGACCCTTTTTGTAAGTTCCTCAGCCTTAGCAGTTCTAAACGAGGCCGCATCCTTTGGATTTCCGGTAAGAAGCTCCGCGGGAACTCTTTCCCCTTCCCAGACTTCAGGCCTTGTATACTGCGGATATTCAAGAAGATCCCCGTAAAAGGATTCCACGTCCGCTGAAGTATCATTTCCAAGCACGCCGGGGATCAGTCTCGAAATAGCATCTATCATAACAAGAGCAGGCAATTCACCGCCGGTTAATACATAATCACCAATGGAGAATCTGTCGGTAACAATCCTGTCCAAAACTCTCTCATCAATTCCTTCATAATGACCGCATAAAAATACTATTTCATCCTCTTTCGAAAGGCTGATAGCGTCGCTTTGCTTAAAAGGTCTTCCCTGAGGCGTTACATAAATAACCCTCTGTTTTCTTGTAATACCATCAGCAGCCACATCATCTGCGGCATTTGCTTTTTTAAGATTCAGGGATTTAAAGGCATCATATACCGGCTGTGCCTGCATCAGCATACCTGCGCCGCCGCCGTATGTATAGTCATCGACCCTGCCGTTTTTATCTTTACTAAAGTCTCTGATATTAACTATATTTACATTTAAGAGCCCGTTTTCACAGGCTCTTCCCAAAATACTCGTAGAAAAACCCGATTCAATAAACTCGGGAAATAAAGTAAGAACATCAATTTTCATTAAATCACCGGTCTCTAGCAAATATATCTGCCTGCAAAAGGAATCCTCCTTGCGATTGCCGCACCCAAAATGCCTATAACAAATACCGCGAAACAGTAAAACAAAATTCCGGGTACTACAGGCATCTGATCATGAAGTCTTCCTATGACAGGGATATTTTCAATTATAAGTAAATGTGACAGATATAATCCGAAAGTATCGATTCCTACTTCGCTGACAGCCCATTTAAGCCCATAAGGCACTTTTCTGTCTTTAAACAGGTCAAATATAAGGCTGAACAAAGAGACAGAATAAAAGAATGTAAAACTCATATAACTGTCAACAAGTTCCGCAGCAGCTATTCCATGCTTGATAGAAACAAATATAAGCATAAATGCGCTTGATGCAAGGCCAAGTCCTCCCAAAATATACAAAATCTTTTTGGTGACCTTTTTAAGGCCTATGTGAACTATATAATAGCCGATTACGAAATATCCGGCATAGGAGCAAACAAGAGTAATGTTTCTCATATCCATCACCGTATCGACCATATCAGCGAAGTGAAAGGCTTTAAGGCTTTCGGCTCCTATCTGAAATACAATAAAAATAATAATAAAGTATCTGATCTCGGCTTCAGTAGCACTTTTCACCCATCTTAAAAGAACCGGGCTGATGATATATAAGCCTATTATCATGGGTAAAAACCAAAGGTGCGGTCTTGACACTATTGCGCACCAGATAAATCCTTTAAATCCATTTCTATACTGTGCGAAATCTATGCATCCGTAGATAATGCTCCATACAGCAAAGCAGACGGTTATCCTAAGGATATTGTGGCTCCAGAGCTTTTTAATATCAATTTCTTTCTCGGGCGAAAGAAAAAGAGCACCGCTAATCATAACAAATATCGGTACTCCGAAGTGCGAAACAGAATTAATGAGGGCCGACGAGACCCAGCCCGCCGAACCTATTTTTAAGGAGTAAAGATTTCCGGATGTAAGATGCATTAAAACAATGCTTATCGCGGAAACAATCCTCAAAATATCAAAGGAAATATTTCTGTTAGAATAATCTTTCAAAATAAAACCCTCATAAATTAATCAAGTAAACCGTCAAGAAGATGGACCTTCATAAATCCTTCCTCAACGTCCACATCAAGAATACAGTCTTTGATGGCAGGAATAAGTACTTCTTTGCCTTCATCCATACTTACAACATAAACATCATTGGCACCTGTAGGCATTACTTCCTTTAAGACGCCAAGCTCTTTTCCGTCATCGCAGATCACCTTAATACCGATCAGGTCGGCAATAAAGTATTCATCTTTTGAAAGTCTGACAGCATTCTTACGGTCGACAAAGATACCTCTCTGGCGGTATTTAACTACCTCCTCGGGAGTATCTATGCCTTTAAGTTTTAAAAGAACCTTGTCGGAAACGCGGGCGCTCTCTACTTCAAATACCTTGAAACCTTCTTTGGTCTCTACAAATACCTGTTTAAGCTTTTTAAAGCGCCTTGCGTCATCCGTCGTAGGATAAACCTTCATCTCACCGCGAACGCCGTGAGATGAGGTGATTATACCAATTTTGAAATAGTCTTCCATATTCTTTATTCCACTATTTCAACATCTACTCTTGTATTATCTCTGGTTGAAGCTGCCTTAACAACGGCGCGGATGGACTTTGCGATCCTTCCCTGCTTACCAATAACCTTACCCATATCAGAAGGGTCAACGCGAAGTTCAACAACAATGTTTCTTCCTTCAGTTTTCTCGGTTACTACAACCTTATCAGGATTGTCTACAAGAGCCTTGGCCATTACTTCTACTAATTCTTTCATTGCAAGCTCCTTTGACAAAAGATTAGATGTTATTATTTCTCAATTCCTGCAATCTTGAAGAGCTTAGAAACAACCTCAGTGGGCTGAGCTCCGTTAGCAAGCCACTTCTTAGCTGCCTCTTCGTCAATGTTGAAGCTTGAAGGATCGGTAGAAGGATTGTAAATACCAATCTCCTCGATGAATCTTCCGTCTCTGGGTGAACGAGAATCTGCAACGATTACTCTGTAAAGGGGAGCCTTCTTCTGGCCCATTCTTCTTAATCTGATCTTAACTGACATTTTGGTTTCCTCCATTAAATAAAATAAATAGTATTAATATAAACAAAATCATTTTCCCAAATTAGCAAAATGAAAATGTACAAAATTTAGAAAGGTCTGCGGCCTCCGCCGAAACCTCCGAATCCGCCCATGCCGCCAAAAAGCCCTCTTCCGTGCTTATTAGTGCCCATTTGCTTCATCATTTTCTGGCTCTGTTCGAACTGTTTGATAAAGCGGTTTACTTCCGCTATATCAACGCCTGCGCCCTTTGCTATCCTGAACTTTCTTCTTGGATTAAGAAGCTTTGGACTGCGCCTTTCGGCAGGTGTCATAGAAAGAACAATTGCTTCCATATGCGCAAGCTTTTTCTCGTCTACCATTCCTTCAAGGTCGGAAGCTTTCATACCCATGCCGGGAAGCATTCCCATAATTCCCGCAAGACCGCCCATGTTCTTCATCTGCTTCATGCTTTCAAGGTAGTCCTCAAAATCGAACTGTCCTTTTTTCATGCGCTTAGCCATGTCGCGGCTTTTATCTTCATCTATGTCGATGCTTTCCTGAGCCTTTTCAATAAGGGAAAGCACATCGCCCATTCCAAGGATACGACTTGCTATTCTGTCGGGGTGGAACTGCTCGAGATCGTCAAGCTTCTCACCCATTCCGCAGTATAGGATCGGCTTACCGGTAACAGCCTTTATTGAAAGAGCCGCACCGCCTCTCGTATCGCCGTCAAGCTTTGAAAGGATGACTCCGTCTACTCCGACTTTTTCATCAAATTCCTTTGCTACATTGACAGCATCCTGACCGGTCATAGCATCAACAACAAGGATTGTCTGATGAACTACTACGGCCTTCTTTATATCTTCAAGCTCCTGCATCATATCTTCATCCACGTGAAGACGTCCGGCAGTATCTAAGATAACTACATTAAATCCGTTCTTTTCAGCGTACAGAAGAGCCTCTTTTGCGATAACGGGCGGCTTAACATCTGTACCTAAAGAAAAGAAATCAACGGAAACCGCTTCAGCGTTAATACGCAGCTGCTCTACAGCGGCAGGTCTGTATATATCGCAGGCAACAAGAAGACTCTTTTTACCCTTGTTTTTAAATCTCTTTGCCATCTTAGCGGTGGCTGTTGTTTTACCGGCACCCTGAAGTCCCGCCATCATAATAACGGTAATGGCTTTTCCGGGCTGAAAAGTTACTTCGCTTGTTTCGCTTCCCATTGTGCTGATAAGCTCATCATTTACAAGCTTAATGACTGTCTGCGCAGGATTAAGGCCGGTTAAAACATCGCTTCCAACAGCTTTTTCCTCGACGGTCTTGACGAACTGTTTTACCACCTTGAAGTTAACGTCAGCCTCAAGGAGCGCCATCTTGACTTCCTTTAAAGCGGCTTTAACGTCATCTTCGGTAAGCTTTCCTTTGCTGCGAAGCTTTTTAAATACATTTTGAAGTTTATCTGTTAAGCTTTCAAATGCCAAATTACAATTCCTCTATGATCCCCTCGGAAAGCTTTGAAATTTCCTTTAAAGCTACCTTCATTTTAGCGGGATCCGTCTCCCCCGAAAGTAGGGATATATCCGATGCTTTCTTTTTGATCGATACAAATTTAGAAACAAGATGTAGCTTATCTTCGTATCCTTGAAGTATCTTATCGCATCTTTTAATAAGGTCATGCACGCCCTGTCTGGAGATTCCTTCTTCTTCAGCAACCTCAGCCAATGACATGTCATCAAAAACTGACCTTTCATATATACTCTTTTGATGATCCGTTAATAGTTCACCGTAGAAATCATATAATAAAGATTTTTCAAAAAGCTCATCCATAATATAGCTCCGAGGCAAACTTCAATCAAAAAAACAAATATCAAAAGCGCACATATACTAAAATAGTACATGTGCGCCAATCTGTCAAGTATTTTTTCTTTACACCCTTAAAAACTTTTAAAGGCAGATTACTCAAGCTTAAACTTATTTACGATATCAATAAGGCTGTAAGCTGTCTTCTGCTGCTGCTGAGCCATATCCGCAACGCTTTCAACCGCATTGGATACATTGTTGACGGAGTCTGTAATCTCAGCCGACTTTCCGGAAGTATCCTGTGTAGATTCAGCGATACTTGCAACAGCGTCATTAACTTCGTTCATAGAATTGCGGATCATCTCTGTCATCTCATCGATCTGAGCTGCGAGTTTTCCGAAGAGGGATGCATCATCGCCATACTGATGTCCAACCTCTACGAAGTTGTCATAGTCGGGAGTAACGGTCTCGGTAACAAATGAAAGAAGCTTGTTTGATCCCTCAGCCATCTCAAGGAATGCTGTCTGGATCTCATTGGTAGTACCCTTTATCTTTTCAACGGCATCTGCTGTCTCGCTTGCAAGCTTATTGATCTCAGTAGCAACTACAGCGAAACCTCTTCCGGCCTCTCCTGCTCTTGCAGCCTCGATTGAAGCGTTGAGTGAAAGGAGGTTGATCTGTTCCGCGATCTCGGAAATCGTAGAGGCAAGAGTGTCGATTTCGTTGACAACTTCTACCTTTGCATTAGCTCTCTCAAGCTCATCACGTCTAAGCTTAGCGATTGAGATTGCCTCATCATGCGCTTTGCTTGACTTCTCCTGGATTTCCTTTGCACGTCCTGTGATACGCTCTACTTCATGCTTAGTAGTTTCGGTCTCTTCCGCAAGTCCTCTTACGGATTCGTTTACATCGGCTACGGATGCGCTAACCTGCTCTGTCGCAGCGCCTGTCTGCATCATAGCATCGTTTACAACAGTCATATTCTCACGGATTCTCTCGAACTCCGCATTAAGCTCTTCACTCATCGCGCCGAGAGTTGTGGAAGCATCGTTGATATCACGAGACTCCTTGGCAATACCCTGGATGATAGACTTGTTGTTGCGATACATATCATTAAGAGCATTACCAACCTTACCGACTTCATCCTTTGTTCTTACTTTCAAAGGATCGATAGTAAAGTCTCCGGATGCAAGCTCTCCCGCAAAAAGAGATACCTTTGCAAGCTGACTTGTGATGGCGTTGATTACAAGGAAGATAACAACGGCACCAACTACAAGAGCAATAACAAGGATGACGATCATAATATTGAGCATCTTGTATACATTTGCAAGAAGCTCATTATCATCAATCTGGAGCATCAGCTTCCAGTTAACCTCGGGAAGTGTTGAATAAAATACATCATATTTAACATTTCCTTCGTTATAGGTTCCTGTTCCTTCATCGGTTGCAAGGACGGTTGATCCCAGAGCGGCAAGGGATTTATTTGCATCTGCAGTTATATTCTCACCGTTCTGAGACTTTGTAGTGTCTTTATGGTAAAGGAACACACCGCTTGAAGTGGTCAGCATAGCAGATCCGGTCTCACCCATCTTGATGCCGCCTACTACCTCTTCAATTGTTCCAAGCTGGATATCTACGGTAACGCATCCGATAAACTTCTGCTGTCTGTTAAAGATAGGTGCGGAGCAAGTAGCCATAACCGTCTGGGAAACAGGATCGTAGTAAGGGTCTGTGATCTGCGCCTCTCCGCTTGTCATAGCCATAGCATTAGTGTAATACTCTTGCACAAAATAATCGTACTCTTTATTACTGTAGTCCATGGTAAGAACTATCTCACCGTTATCTACATAGTAATAAGGTCCGTAGTAGCGCTTGTTGGGGTCAAACTTAAAGGGCTCGAACCAAAGTCCGGCTCCGGATATCATGTCGTTATTTTCGATAATGCGCTTAAGCATCATCTCATAGGTCTGGGGGGTGGTTTTTACGTAAGTTGCGGAAACCGCACTCGCAATATTTAGAGCTGTAAATCTGATGTTGTCGAGTTCGCCGTTCATCTGGTTAATTGCGGCATCAAGAGTTCCGTCGGCTACCTGCTTAGCCTGATCGGTTATAATTGTTCTACTCTCCTGAAGGCTAAAAATTGCCATAAATATAAGTACTAAAGCAAACAGAGGCAATAATGTAACCAGCATCTTTGTTTTAATGCTTCTCATAAAAATTCCTCCTATAGCATTATGTTTACGAGTAATAAACATATTATACTTTAGGAGGAATGTAAAGTCCATGTAAAACTTGGTCAATAATTATAAAAAAATTATAAACCTTTGTTTATTTTTATATTTTTGTGGATACAAGTTTAGGTTTGTAGCCCTCTTTTTCAAGAGCATCCATAATCTGGTTTTTGTGTTCGGTTCCGAAAGCTTCAAGTGTGATCCTAAGCTCAACTGCGGCACTTCTGTTTATGGAAACGAACTGGTTATGCTCAAGCTTAATAACATTACCGCTTTCTCTCGCAATAACGCCGGACACTCTTGAAAGCTCGCCCGGCTTATCGGGAAGGAGTACGGATACGGTAAAGATCCTGTCTCTAAGGATAAGTCCCTGCTGAACAACGGAGGACATTGTGATAACATCCATATTTCCGCCGCTTAAGATTGAAACGACTCTCTTATCCTTAACATCAAGCTGTTTTAAAGCTGCAACGGTAAGAAGTCCCGAATTTTCAACAACCATTTTATGGTTTTCAACCATGTCAAGGAAAGCCACAACAAGATCTGCATCCTCAACAGTAATGATATCGTCAAGATTCTCTTTAAGATAAGGGAAAATCTTGCTTCCGGGAGTCTTAACCGCCGTACCGTCGGCGATGGTATTTACTCCGGGAAGAGTAACAACCTTGCCGGCCTCAAAGGAAGCCTTCATGCATGCGGCTCCCGCAGGCTCTACGCCAATAACCTTGATCTTGGGATTTAAAAGCTTTGCAAGGGTGGATACTCCCGTTGCGAGGCCGCCTCCTCCGATAGGAACAAGGATATAATCAACAAGAGGAAGCTCTTTAACGATTTCCATAGCTATGGTTCCCTGTCCGGTAGCTACGCAAAGATCGTCAAAAGGATGTACAAACGTGTAACCATGTTCATCGGCAAGCTCATAAGCCTTTGCGCAGGCTTCATCGTAAACATCTCCGTGAAGAATTACTTCAGCCCCGTAGCTTTTTGTTCTGTTAACCTTAATAAGAGGAGTCGTCGTAGGCATAACGATCGTAGCCTTAGCTCCGAATGCTTTTGCCGCGTAAGCAACGCCCTGCGCATGGTTTCCCGCAGAAGCGGTTATTACGCCCTTTGCCCTTTCTTCTTCGCTCAAAAGGCTCATCTTATAGTATGCGCCTCTAAGCTTATAAGCTCCGGTATACTGCATATTCTCGGGCTTAAAGTAAATCTTGTTTCCGTACTTGGCACTAAAATACTCGGAATAAACAAGTTTAGTCTCCGATGTTACCTTTTGAACAACCTCTGTAGCTTCTTCGAAAGCATCAAGAGTAAGCATTTCTTTTTTCATCCTGTAAGCCTCTTTTCCATTTCCTAAATATACTAACTAAATATCGCTTCGACAAAGGAATCGGGATCGAATTTTTGAAGATCGTCGATCTGTTCTCCTACACCGATATATTTAACAGGTATGTCAAGCTCGGATTGTATCGCTACAGCAATACCGCCTTTTGCCGTTCCGTCCATTTTGGTAAGAACAATTCCCGTAAGAGGGGCAACCTCTGAAAACTCCTTTGCCTGAACAAGAGCGTTTTGTCCTGTTGTTCCATCCAGCACAATAAGGTTTTCCCTGTGAACCTCAGGCAGCTCCCTGGAGATGATCTTGTCCATCTTTCTGAGTTCTTCCATAAGGTTCTTCTTGTTGTGAAGTCTTCCCGCGGTATCTATTAAAAGGATATCTATCCCTCTTGCCTTACAGGCCGAAACCGCATCAAACACAACGCTTGCCGGGTCTGCTCCGTTTACAGAGCCTACGATGCCTACATCCGCCCTTTTAGCCCAGACCTCAAGCTGTTCTCCTGCGGCGGCTCTGAAAGTATCAGCGGCAGCAATTAAAACCTTTTTACCTTCGGCTTTAAACTTAGAAGCAAGTTTGCCTACGGTAGTGGTCTTTCCGACTCCGTTAACTCCGATGACCATTATAACAGCTTTTTCAGTTTCAAACTTGTACTCGGTCTCCCCGACCGCCATCTGCTGCTTGATAGACTCCTTAAGTATTTCGCGGCATTCTTCAGTCTTTTTAAGATGCTCTTTCTTAACTCTCGTCTTAAGATCCGCGATGATGTTTTCCGTAGCCGTAACACCGATATCAGCCATTATAAGGATCTCTTCAAGCTCCTCATAAAAATCATCATCGATCTCGGAAGCCGTAAAAGCATTATTTAAGTTTTTAACAAAGCTGTCTCTGGTTTTTGTAAGTCCGGCCTTTAACCTGCCGAAGAAACCGATTTTACTCTCTTCTTCCATCTATGCGTCCAAATCCTTTTCAATAAGGTTAACAGAAACAAGTGTCGATACACCCTTTTCCTGCATGGTGATACCGTAAAGTCTGTCAACGTTTTCCATTGTTCCGCGTCTGTGGGTGATGACTATGAACTGGGTATGCTTGGTAAGTTTATGCAAGTACTTTGCAAACCTTCCTACGTTCGAATCATCCAACGCTGCCTCGATCTCGTCAAGGAGACAGAAAGGCGAAGGCTTTAAGTTCTGAATCGCAAACATAAGGGCAATTGCGGATAGTGCCTTCTCGCCACCGGAGAGCTGCATCATATTTTGAAGTTTCTTTCCGGGCGGCTGGGCGATGATCCTGATGCCCGCCTCGAGGATATCTTCCTCCTCCATAAGTTCAAGGGTTCCTTTACCTCCTCCGAAGAGTTCCTTGAACACTCTGTCATACTCTTCACTGATTTCCTTGAATTTTTCAGCAAATTGCTTACGCATCGCGCTGTCAAGCTCGGCGATTATACCCTTTAAGGTTTCTGCAGCCTGTACAAGATCTGTCTGCTGCGTTTTCATAGTATTGTAACGCTCGGAAATCTCTTTGTATTCCTCTATAGCGTTAACGTTAACATCGCCAAGCCTCTTTATCTTGTCCTTAACTTCAGCGATATCTCTCTTCATAACAACAAGGTCATTCATAGATTCATCGCGGATAGCAGCGGCTGCGGAGAGAGTGATCTCGTACTCATCCCACATATAATTAATGTGGCTTTCGATGGATTCCTCGCTCTTTTCCTTTTGAGAGGTAAGCCTGAACACTTCCTTATCAAGGGATGCCATCTTATCGGCAAGAGCTTCTCTGTCTTCAAAGAAGGTCTTTTGCTTTGCGGCAAGTTCAGTCTTCTTTTTGATATTCTCCTGCATCTCGGTCTGCTTACTCTCTGCTACAGAATAAGACTTCTCGATAGTATCCTCGATAATAGAAATATTCTCCTTATTCTCGGAAACCATCTTTTCGTTAGCTTCTAGAGCGGAAAGTACTGCCGATAGCTCTTCGTCATTTTTGGCAAGCTCAGCATCGATTCTGTCTAAGTTTTCCTGCTTATACATAAGAGCCTGGCGCATCTTGGTTACTTCAACCTCGAAAGCATTGACCTTTGAAGAAGCATCGGTTTCTTCTTTATGTTTCTCTTCAAGGAGCTTACTAAGTTCTGTGATCTTCTCGTTTGCAAGGTTTTCCTTTTCCTCGCTGAGCGCAAGTTCATCCTTGGCGCTTTCTCTGCCTTCAGCGATTTCGGAAAGCTGTTTTTCGATAAGCTGCTGCTCTGAAGCAAGGCTGAGTGCATTCTCCGACTCTTCCTCCATACGCTCTCTTGCGGATGAAAGGTTGATCCTTGCTGTGTTTTGTTTTATCGTAAGGTCTGAAATCTCAAGCTTAATGTGCTCTAAAGCGGTACGCATCCTTGTTCTCTCATCTCTGAGCTCATTAACCTTCTTATCACCTTCAGCAATCTCTTTTTCGAGCTTTTCTACACTCTTTTCAAGATCCGCGATCTCACGGCGCTTACCAAGGAAATTGGTATTGTTCTTAAAAGCACCACCACTTATAGCTCCGCCGGGAGCAAGAAGTTCTCCCTCGAGAGTAACCATACGGATGGTATAATTGTACTTTCTGGCGATCTTTGTGGCATTGTCAACACTGTCAACCACAACAAATCTTCCAAGCAAACTTTCAGCAATCTTTTCATACTCCTTGTCAGTATCAACAAGAGTATGGGCAAGTCCGAGTACGCCTTTTTCGTTAAGTACTTCGATAGCCTTTATCTGCTGAGGATTTGAAACCGCATCCATAGGAAGGAATGTAGCTCTTCCGAGTCTGCCTTCCTTAAGGAAACCTATAAGTTTTTTAGCGGTATCCTCATCCTTTGTAACGATGTTTTGGATATTTCCTCCAAGAGCCGTCTCAATAGCGGTTTCGTACTTTTTATCAACCTTTATGATATCGGCTACAACGCCCACGATCCCTTTAAAACGGGACTTCTGTTCCATAACCTTCTTAACGCTTCCGCCGTAGCCTTCATATCTCTCGGCGATATCAAGCAAGGTCTGGAGTTTGGTCTTCTCCTGATGGTACATGGCCTGGTCGGCGCGAAGCTTATCATCAGTCCGATTTATCTTTGAGCGCAGCTCCTCAATGGTACTTTCGGTATTCTTTTCCTCTGACTGCTTTGCGGATATTTCTTCCGTAGCTTTTTCAAAAATATCCTCAAGCTCTTTAATAGACTCTTTTCTTTCTTCTTCATCGCTCTTAACGCGAAGGATTCTGGAATTAAGCTCTGCCTTTCGAACATTTATCTGTTCGTTTAAAGAGTCAAATCGGCTCATCTTGGCCTTGATGGTTGAACGGGAATTAAGTTCTCCGATAATAATATTTTTATTATCTTCAAGTTCGCTGTTTAACTTTTCGATCTCGCTTTGAACCCTTGATAGAGCGTCAGCGAGTTCCTTAGCTGTATTTTCCGTTTCAAGAGCCTTTGCATCGGCATCCTTATTGTCGTTTAATATCTTTTCACGTTCTTCTTTGCGCTTAGCGATTTCCTCGTTAATAGCGCATTTACGCTCGAGATAGTATGCATCCGAATCGCCTGCAGATCTTATCTTTTCCTTTAAAAGCTCAATCTGACCCTCAAGGCGGCTTCTGTTAAGATCTGTACTTGAAAGTTCGTTTCTTGCGCTTTCAATCTTACTGTCAAGACCCGCGATTGTCTCCTGTATGCGGTCGTACTCTTCCTTAACGCCGTCGTACTGTTTCTTGACATCAGTAAGATCCCCGTTTGCAATAGAAAGCTTCTCCTCAACGTCTATAAGTTTAGACTTAAGGCTTTCGTGCTCAAGTAAAAAGGCATTAACATCAAGGGTTTTAAGATTCTCCTTAAGGGAAAGATACTGCTTTGCCTTTTCGCTTTGACGCTCTAAGGGGCCGACCTGGCGCTCCAGCTCGGCTAAAATGTCATTGACTCTGACAAGATTGTTCTGCTCATTTTCAAGCTTCTTTAAAGCAGAAGCTTTGCGTCTTTTAAACTTAACGATACCCGCAGCCTCGTCAAAAAGCTCACGTCTCTCTTCAGGCTTTCCGGAAAGGATCTTATCTATCTGACCCTGTCCGATGATGGAGTATCCCTCTTTACCGATACCGGTATCGTAGAACAGCTCATTAACGTCTTTAAGCCTGCAGGCGGTACCATTTAAAAGGTACTCGCTCTCACCGGATCTGTAAAGTCGTCTGGCTATGGTAACCTCTTCAAAGTCGGTGGGAAGTGCATGATCCGAATTATCAAGAGTAATAGCAACGTATGCGTAACTAAGCGGCTTACGAGTCTCTGTACCTGAAAAGATAACATCGGTCATCGTACCGCCACGAAGCTGCTTAACACTCTGTTCACCAAGAACCCATCTTACAGCGTCTGCAACATTACTCTTACCGGAACCGTTAGGTCCTACAATACCTGTAATTCCGTTGTGAAACTGAAAAACGATCTTGTTAGCAAAGGACTTAAAGCCCTGTACTTCAATACTTTTTAGAAACATATCCCTGATCTCTCAACTTTAATAACGCCTCATAAGCGGCCTGCTGTTCCGCAGCCTTTTTGGTACGGCCTTTTCCTCTTCCGAGTTCACTCTTTCCGCTCATAACACGAACCTCAAATTCCTTGTCGTGTTCCGGCCCAATCTCACCTATAAGGACGTATTCGAATTCTTTCTTTAACTCCCCTTGCATAACTTCCTGAAGGGTACTTTTACTGTCATAAAAAAGGACCTTATTTTCAAGATCTGACAAAATGAACCTGTTAATATGTTCTTTTGCTTTTTCCATACCACCGTCAAGGAAAATCGCGCCGATAATAGCTTCCATGACATCGGAGGTGATGCTTTCACGGCCTCTGCCGCCCGTGCTCTCCTCACCTTTACCGAGAAGAATATACTTGCCAAGATCTAAATCCCTGGCACAAATAGCCAAAGAGGGCTCGCACACCATAGAAGCGCGCAACTTTGTAAGACGTCCCTCCGGCAAATCCGGATATTTATGAAAAAGGAATTCCGAGGAAACAACTTCAAGAACAGCATCTCCGAGAAATTCTAATCTTTCATAATCACCCGATTTATTGATCTTCTGCTCATTGGCATAAGAGCTGTGAGTAAGCGCCTGTTTTAAGAGACCCTTATCCTTAAACTTATAACCAATGGCTTCTTCCAAACCGTTTAAATCCAATGTATTCATTTTTATAAATCCTATTAAGTGAAAAAGATTCCCAGATGACCATATTACATCCGGGAATCATATATTCCAAATGCCTGATCCAAAGTAAAGACTTATTAGCTTAAAGCTTCCTTGATAAGCTCAACAGCCTGTCCTACGGTTGTGATCTGCTCTGCAGCATCCTCTTCAACGTGAATGTCGAAGGCATCCTCAATGCCCATAACAATCTGATAAACGTCAAGTGAATCAGCGCCAAGATCATCGGTAAAGGTGGTCTCGGGAGTGATCTCATCGGGATCTACATTTAATACTTCCGCAATAATAGCCTTTAATTTTTCAAGTTCCATAATAAAGTTTCCTTCCTTAATTACAAAAATATAGCTTAGTTATCAGATTCAGTTACCAGCAATTCTTTTATTTTGCCGTTAATATCAAGATCTGTAAACTTAACACACTGTAAAACAGAGTTTTTAATGGCAACGGATGAGCTGCTTCCGTGGGTCTTTACAAGAAGCCCGTTGCAGCCGAGAAGAGGCGCACCGCCATAGCTCTCGGTATCAAATATCTTAAGCGTCTTCTTAAGAGCTTTCTTGGACATTAAAGCTCCGATCTTTGAAATGAAGGTACTCATAAGTCCCTTCTTTATCATCTTGACCAAAGCTCCGCTAACGCCTTCCATCATCTTTAAAACAACATTTCCGGTAAAGGCTTCGGCTACAACTACATCGCAGGCTCCGTGAGGAATATCTCTTGCTTCGCAGCTTCCTACGAAGTTGATCCCCTTAGCTTCTTTAAGAAGAGGGAAAGTCTCCTTTACAAGCGCATTGCCCTTTTCCTCCTCAGCGCCGATGTTTACGATTCCTACAGTAGGATTCTTAATGCCGAGGAAATTCTCAGCGTAGATAGAACCCATCTGAGCGAACTGTACGATAGCTGTAGGCTTGGCATCTACATTGGCTCCGCAGTCCAAAAGGAAAGAGATACCCTTTGTTGTAGGAATAACGGTAGCAAGAGGCGGTCTCTCGATTCCCTTTATACGGCCGACAATGATCTGTCCGCCAACAAGGAAGGCTCCGGTAGATCCGGCAGTAACAAGAGCGTCACAAGTTCCTTCTTTTACAAGGTACATAGCCCTTACAAGAGAGGAATCCTTCTTACGTCTTACCGCGTTAACAGGGGGCTCTGCCGTCTCGATAACTTCAGTGCAGTGAACTATTTCAATAGACTCGGGATCATACTCGTATTTAGCGAGTTCTTCCCTTATCTCGGGTTCCTTACCGCAAAGAAAGATCTTAACACGCTTCTCGGCATTAACTGCTTCAACAGCGCCCTTAACAATCTGCTCAGGGGCGTTGTCGCCGCCCATAGCGTCTACGGCAACCTTGACGATTCTGTCCATAAAAGCTTATCTCCAATTTTTATTGTATACGTTTTGCTTCTTACCTAAAAGATACTATACAAGAGGGTGAATCAAAAATCAACATAAAAATAACAAAAAAAAGAAGCTGAAAAACCAGCTTCTTTGTAACCTCTTATTAATGCTCAGAAGAGTATCAATCAACGTCGATGACCTGCTTCTTGTCATAAGAGCCGCACTTCTTGCAAACTCTGTGGGGCTGCATAAGAGCGCCACACTTGCTGCACTTTACGAGAGTAGGAGCAGACATCTTCCAGTTAGCTCTTCTCTGATCTCTTCTTCCCTTGGAAGATTTGTTCTTAGGGCAGATAGACATGATTTACACCTCCTTAGTGGATTCCAATTTATCGAAAATAGCTGCCATGCGAGGGTCCGGCACAAAGGTATCGCATCCGCAATCTCCCTCGTTCAAATCATGTCCGCAAACCGGGCAAAGCCCTTTACAGTCTTCTCGGCACAAGATCTTGACAGGCCAGTTTACAGTAATCTCTCCTTGCAAAAGCGCTTCGGTATCAAGGCTGTAGCCTTCCATGTAATCGAAAAGCTCTTCTTCCTCTTCACCTGCTGCAAAATCAGGGGATGCGACTTCTCTGTCTATCTGTATAGCCAGATTTACCGGAGTACTCTTAAGACATCTGTCGCACTGTCCTTCAAATGACAGCTTAACATTTCCGCTCACATTAATCTTGCCTTTTTCAAGGTTCTGAAATTTTAAAACATATTTTTCCGAAGATATTACCGGGAACTCGCCGAAACCGCTGTCGTAAGAAGCTATCTCGGGTTCGATCTCCAAAGTACTTATCTTACCGGATGTATTAAAAACATCAGAAAGATTAATCAGCATAC
>CADATP010000050.1 GCA_902790935.1 uncultured Lachnospiraceae bacterium
CTGGGCAATAGCTTCCCAGGTATCGCCGATCATAAGCATAAAAGATGCGCACTTTTCAAAATATCCTGCAAACGCCTCGGGAAGAGGACTCTTTCCTCCGGCTAGCTCTGACTTAATCTCCATAAGTCTTGTGGTGGCTAAAAGCCATCTCTCAAAAACAACTTCTTCGTCTGACATAAAAACAAAAACCTTTCGTAAAATTAATTAGGCAGCCAAAGCAAAAATCCCGCCACAAAAAGACTGAGTACGTTAAGTACCAGTCCTATAGCCGGGAAAAGATGAAAAGTATCTTTAAGCTTAAAGCTGTATAGGGATAAAACCGCTCCGATCAGTGAATAGACCAAAGCTAAGAAACCTCCGAACCCGAATCGGAGGGAGATATTTCCGACAAGCGTAAAACTTCTGACGATTGCAAAAGCGTACGACAAAAGACTCACGGCTCCAAGAACCGTGGACATAATGGCTATAAGCGGATGTTTTTTATTTGTAAAAATATAACTGCGCTTTTTCAACCCGAAGCCACCTTTAGAAGAGCAAGTTGTCCTTTTTGGCAAGAAGTCTTGCTCCCGAAATAATAGCAAGAACGCCGGCAGCAACACCAAGTACGATCATAACTGCTCCAACGGCGATATTACCGCTTCCGACATTGTTCATAGTCTTGTAGATATCTTCTTTCATATCGGTTCCTCCTGCGTTTGACATAAGATTCTCCTTACACTCCGTACTGTTTGTAATACTCATCGATAGCCGCTTTTAAAGTATCATCGATGACAATTTCACCCTTGCAAGGCTTATTATAAAGAGCTTCCACAACATCTGCCATGGAGACTATTGCATGCGCGGGGAAGCCGTAGGTTTCGGTAATCTCCTCAAGAGCGCTCTTTACGCCGCCGAGTCCCTTTTCCATACGGTTTAAGGAAACCATAAGACCTACGATCTCGACATTTGCGGCTCCTCTTACCTTGGGAACGGTCTCTTCCATTGACTTACCGGATGTGGTAACATCCTCGATCATAACGACCCTGTCACCGTCCTTTAATGGGCTTCCGAGGAATGAACCCTTATCGGCACCATGATCCTTCTCTTCTTTTCTGTCGGAACAGTATCTGATCTCCTTGCCGTAAAGCTCGGAAAAAGCGACAGCGGTAACCACGCTGATGGGAATTCCCTTGTAAGCGGGTCCGAAGAGAACATCAAAATCGTCGCCGTATACATCGTGGATAGCCTTTGCATAATACTCTCCGAGACGCTTAAGCTGACTTCCGGTCACATACGCTCCGGCATTCATAAAGAAAGGGGATTTACGTCCGCTCTTTAAGGTAAAGTCTCCAAACTTAAGGACTTTGCTCTCCACCATAAATTCAATAAATTCCTGTTTGTACTGTTCCATAATAACTCCTTTGATGCTAACTATAATACTCCGTAAAACTGCAGGATGATCAGGGCCATAATAGCCACGTGGATAAGTATGAATACTACTCCGACGCCGATCTGTATCTTGACCTGCTGATTCCAGGTAGGTTTGTCATTAAGAATCCCGATATGATAAAGCACATAGCAAAAGAAAGCGTAGATTATTACAAGAATGATCATCCAGCAAAGGATCTTTACAACATGCTCCGGAATATTCGGGAAAAGAAGCAGCGCGAAAAATGTCATATCTACGCCACCGGTAGAGAACTTTCCAAACCACTTTGCGGCCTGAACAAAGTCTTTTTTCTTTATAATATACAGTCCCATAAGCCCCTGATAAAGCTCTTTTACAAGGAATATTCCCAAAAAGATCCACATAAGAGGCTGTCCGATTCTCGCCGTAATCCTTATACCGAGGGTAATGGCAAGAACGCCCTGGGTAAGCTTATCAGCGATAGGATCCAGCATCTTTCCCCAGTCGGTAACCATATTAAACTTGCGGGCCACTTTTCCGTCAAAGAGGTCTGAAAGGATTGACAGAAGGAGCGCCACAAGGGCGATGATGTAGTTTCTGTCGCCGATGGTCTCGACTTTAAGGTAAAAGATCATAAACACGGGCAACATCAGTATTCTGAAATAGCCCATCAAATTCGGAATGTTAAAATAATCTCTTTTTCTCATATTGTCCTTTACAAAAACAGCAGGTGGAGTTTTCCTCCGCCTGCTATATTTTAAAGCATAACTATCATTTTTTCAAGGTATACAGCTTCTAAATATTGATCGTTAAGCATTACCAAAGCCACCCGAATATACTGTCTCCCCAGTCGTCATCACCGTAGAAGTCCTCGTATACATCGCCGTAATCGTAGTAGCCGTCATCATAATAATCATCGTAGCTGTAGTAATCGTCGCCGTAATAATATCCGTCATCATCGTAACAATAATCGTCATAGCAGCCGTAATAATCATCATCCGAGTAATAATCGTCATCATAACAGCTGTAATCGTCGCATCCGAAGCTGCCCCAGATATTCCAGTCATCCCAGTAATTGTCATCACCCTCAAAGTAATCCCAGTCGTTCCAGTCATAATCGTCGCTGTAATCGTCCCAGCCTTCCCAGTCATCTTCCCAGTCGCTGTAGTCATAGTAATTGCCGGATCCGGAGGCTGTAACAAACTTCTCGAGCCATGCGACATAATCTGCGTCAAAGCCACTGTTTGTAAAAATGGTACGAAGATCTCCGTAGAAAACCTGATCTCCGTAGGGAAGAGTTACCGAAATACCCGTAAGATCGGCATCTCCGGCCGTAGCACTCATATAAACGATTGCATTGCTGAGAGCTGACTTAAGCGCCTGTGACTGCTCTGTATCAATATTTGAAGCTACAGCCATAATATCCGTTACGTAATACTCGGACATATCAGGATCGCCTTCATCACTGTAATAGTCGCTGAAGGAGAAATCGTCCCAGCTTCTTTTCTTAAGAGCATTCCTTTCAGAGATTATTCGATGAAGTCTTCCGTTATTGCTCCTCGTAACCTCTCGGCTGTAATTGGCGTTCAAAAGAGCCGACTCATTTGCGTAAGCAAAATCGGTCCAGGCCTGCCAGAGAATCTTAAGCATCGATTCATCGATAACAGCCATTATTGATTCATCTCCGGCATAGCTGTCTGCCACATTTGCCGCTACCATTGAGTCAACTATAACCTTTCCAAGCTCCGGTGTGGGGATGGATGTATTTTGATAAAGGGCAGAAAGCCAAGGCGTATAATGCCATCCAAGTCCCGACTCAAAGTCTTCGGAAAGGATTGTGTAGTCGCAATAATCGTAGAGCGCTGCACAAACCTCGATACAGGACATGATACAGCAGTCCATACCTATAAAGTCGAAGTAAACTCCTCCTCTTGAAAGAGCGGTCTGCATCTCATCGATGGTAAGGGATGCATATTCATTTGAATTCCACTCATCGCTTCCAAATCCGTATACAGGGCCGCCTCCGTGGTTCCAGAAAAGAAGAATATATCTGTCAGCAGGATAGTTGGCAGCTCCCCAGGCGATAAAGCTTGAGAGGGTATCCGACTCGGTACAGTCAAGCTGTCCAAGATCATCCTTAACAAGACTGACTCCGTTTCCGTCTACGGAGTAGATCTGGCTTCTGTTTGAAGAAATTCCATAATTGAACCATTTCTTTGTTCCCATTGTCTGAACAAGAATATTTACCTTGTCGGAGGATCCGGCCTTTACCATCTCGGAAAGGTCGGTTGTCGCTTCACCGCTCTCGGATTCAAGATCCGAGCCGTTCATATATACAAGGATTGTAACAGTATCCTCGCCATTTCCTTTTAACTTAACCTTCGGCTCTCTTACAGCTCCGCTTTCAAGGAAAAGGTCCGTTGTAGCGGCGCCTAAGCTTCCGGCTGAAACAACTCCCGAAGCGGAAGGTGACGAAGGCTTTTCTTCGTAATCACCATAACTTTCCGATCCCTCTTCATCTTCAAGGATATCCATTAAAGCCCCCAGTCCGCACCCGCTAAAAAGCAAAGTAGAAGCAGCAAGTCCAAGAGCCAATGCAATTTTAATCTGTTTAAAAAATCTCATTTTATCCCTCCGGCGTTTCTATATTTTTCGCAGAAACACACATATTAAATATAGAGTAGTGAAGCTTTCTTTTCAAGGTTTCTCATCATCTATTCATCCCAAAATCCGCTCAATCGTACCTCATTTTAAAAAATAATAAAATTAAAATCCTGATTTGTATGTTATAATATGACGGCGTGGTTACAAAGAATAATAGATTTATACAGAGGTTTTAAAGATGATCAAAGCAGAACTTGGAGAGATTAAAAAGCTCTATACACAGAAAAAATGCTCAATTCAAAGGATTACGGGCTGTCTTGTTGACGGCGACAAAAATAAGCAGGCTACTTTTGCCCGCTCTTTCCTCGGTATTCCCGAAGAAGAAATGTTTAAATATTTTGAAATACTCCGGAAGCCCCTTTCGGGAAATCCCGGAAAGACCTGCATCGACCTTACATTTCCTCTCGAAGAGACAACAGAGGATTCTCCGCAGGGCTTCCTTCTTAAGCTTAGAGACTCCGCCCTCAAGGACGATGCTCTTCTTGATGAATATTACAGCAAGATAATCTCCGCTTTTGAATACGTCGGAAGTTATCTTATTATGGTAGTTCACGACGTTTACGATGTACCCGGAGTGACAAACGATGGAATCGAGATGGATGATGCTTCCAGCGAGATTTACGATTACATATATACCGTAATATGCCCCGTAAACCTCTCCGAGCCCGGACTTTGCTATGATGCCGCTACAGGAGAGTTTCATAATCGCGTCAGAGACTGGGTTGTGGAGCTTCCCATCAAAGCCTTCCTCTATCCGGCATTCAATGACAGGTGTGCTGATATCAGCAGCATGATGTACTATTCAAAGGATTCAGAGAACCTTGGCGAAGAGATGATGGATCTGCTCTTCGGATTCAAGATGCCCCTTACCGCAGGCGGTCAAAAAGAAACTTTCCAGGCTATCGTTGAGGAAACATTGGGAGAAACCTGTGAATTCGAAGCTGTTAAAAATATTCACGAAAAAATGGCAGAGCTTATTGAGGAACACAAAGAAGAGTTAAAGCCTCTTGTCCTTGACAAAAACGAAGTGAAGAATCTATTTGCCACAAGCGGTGTCGTAAATGAAAAAATGACCGAGTTTGACGAGCATTACGAGAAAGCCGCGGGCGTCGATACTCCGATTTATATGAGCAACGTATATAACACCCGTTCTTTTGATGTAAAAACTCCTGATGTAACGATCAAGGTTAAGCCCGATAGAACCGACCTTATCGGAAACCGCGATATAGACGGACGCCCCTGCCTCGTTGTAGAGCTAAACGGCGATGTCGAGGTAAACGGAATCGCTGTTAGATCCGGCAGCCACCAGCACACTGAAGAATAAGTCAATACGAAATAAAAACAGGAGGTTTTTAAGCCTCCTGTTTTTTACCGCTTTTAAAAGAATAATCCCTTTACCAGTATCTCTATACCTATCCCTATAAGGATGATACCGCCGATTATACCGGCGAATTTACCGAGTCCGTCTCCTACCAGCTTTCCGAGTTTAAGTCCCAGCATACAGATAATAAAGGTCACGACTGCGACTATTATCGAAGCTGTAAGAGCAGCCACAACGTGATAATCAGAAATTGTAAGTCCTACGGAAAGAGCGTCTATTGACGTAGCTATACCCTGAATTATAAGGGCGTAGGCACCTATTTTATTGTCTGAATCGCCATTTTCCTTTGCATCTGTTTTACTACCGCTATTCTTATCAGCCTTCTTGTTTCTGATCTCCGAAACAGTTTCAAAAACCATCTTTCCACCGATAAAGATAAGAAGCGCAAATCCTACCCAGGGAATGATCTTTTCCAGTTCATCGAATATCCCTATAAGGGTATGAACAAGGAACCAGCCTATAATAGGCATTGCGAACTGAAAACACGCATAAACGCCGGCAATGATACTCATCCTTGCCGGCTTCATTTTATGTTCCTTTAATCCGTTTGCAACGGAGACGGAAAACGCATCCATAGCGAGTCCGACTCCGAGCAAAAGGCTGTTTATTATAAGTACTATACTGATCTCGTTTGTCATCTGTCTTTACCAAAGCGGCTCGAGGCTGATATTCATATCGACGTTGCCCCCAATACCATCAACTTTTCCGGTATCTTTATACTGCCAGATATCGTATTTGTAAGGGAAGTACAAAGATTCGGAGTACCAGGCATACCACTTAGGTATCTCCTCAAGGCGCTCATTCTCAATATATAATGAACCCATCTCTGTGTTGAAATAAAGCATCGGAATATATCCTGCTTCTTTTACGCGCTGGCAAAAAGCGAGGATAACATCGGTTCTCTCTGTGGGTGAAAGAGCGTCCATTCTCGGATTCTTTCCTGCAACACGCTCTACGTCCATAACGATCGGAACGTTCTTTGTATAGGGGCTTAAGGTTTCTATTGCAGCGTCAGCCTCTTCAACAGCTTCTTCGGCGGTTATGGCCTGACTGAAAACGTAAGCTCCGACCTTAACACCTGCTGCCATAGCCCCGCTTATGTTCTGGGATGCAAGAGAATCCTCGACCAGTCTTCCGGTACCGTACCCTCTGTAGTGAGTACGGACTATGGCAAATTCAACTCCGTCGGCAGCCACCTTGGACCAGTTGATATTTCCCTGATATTCGGAAACATCGATTCCCTTATGGGATATAACATTTCCGCTCTCGTCCGTATACTGAATCTCTCCGTTCTCAAGAACCTTGATCCTGTCCTGTACGAGCTCGCTGAGCTTGAGAGATCTGTTGATCTCAATAAAGTGATAAGCGCTGTTACTTACAACAACGATATTGTTGGGATAAAGAAGTCTGAAGGTCTCTATTGAGGAGTTGGTTGAAAGAAGAGTATTCTTGATAAAATCAAGAAGATCGTTTCTTCCAAGAGCATATCCCTGAGCCTTTGCCTGTACTCCGGCAGCTTCGACTTCATCAGCGCGAAGCTTGTCCGCAACCTCTTCGGCTTCCGTGATCATATCACGTACCTGAGTCTCGGTATAAACAGGAAGTTCACCGTTTGCATCTTCAGTAACAACTGCGTACTTACCTGTAAAATAAGCCATTATAAGCGCACCGGCTATAAGGAGCAGAACTACAAGTATACTTATAAGAAGTACCAGTGCCGCAGTAATTCCCTTTGATGTTTTCCTTCCGCGACCTGAAGGTCTCTCTTCTTCAAGGTCATCAACTTCCAAATCGTAATCCTGAATATCCATAAATCTCCCCTGTACGCCTTTTAATCAGCGGTTATTTCCGTAATGTATTGCTCGCTTCTTCTCGCTCTCTCCGTATCAGGGAAAGTAAGGATAACCTGTTCATAGATCGAGCGGGCTTCATCAAAGTTTCCGATAAGTCTGTAAGCATTACCCAGGGTAAAGAGGGCATCAGCGTTAGTCTTATCGTAGTAAGAAGCCTTGGTAAGCTTGTCAATAGCCGTTTCATAGTTTTCGGCATGATATGCCGCCATACCTTCATCGTAGTAATTTCCGGCAACTGAAGGCCCTACTACAGCAAGGATTGACTGATAGAGCTGCTGGTACTCGGCGGACATAGTAGATTCATCAACATTCTCCCTAAGCTTATCAAGAGCCGCCGCAGTCTTTTCATTATCCTTCTCAGTAATAAACTCGCAGGCGATCTTCATCAGTTCATCGTACTCACTGATAGTTCCGCCTTCTCCGCTATAACCCTCGATAACATTTTCAAGGGTCTGTTTCTCTTTTGTAAGCGAATCGATCTGGTTTTCAAGATCCTGGATAGTAGAATTCTTGGCATCGCTCTGGAGCCCAATTTCCTTGATACTCTCCTGCGCATCGCTGTTTACTTTCGATACTCTTGCGGGAACCACAAGGAAATAAACCGCCGCAGCGCCGAGCACAAGTCCGATCAAAATATTAACCAATGTACCGATACCGGTATTTTTCGGTTCTTTATAATTTGCGGGCTGGATGATCAGCTCATCATCAACCTGATATCTGCGGATCTCGTTATTACTACCCTTTGCAGGCTTTTTATCCATCTCATCCGGCTCGAGCATCTTTTCGATCTCAAGCTGGTATCTCCTGGCGGTAACATTGCCTCTGTCTATCTTAAGGCAGGCTTCCACCTCTTTGTCGGCTCTCTCCCAATCTCCCTGATCCATATATAAAAGAGCAAGCAAAAGGTGTGCTTTTGCAAATTGTCTGTTCTTGGAAAGAGCGCTCTTTATCTGGATCCCGGCGAGGTCCTTGCTTCCCTGCAGACAGTAGTTGTACGCGATATTGTACTTTTCAACTGCAGCCGCCATATCCGCAAAGCGGGCATTTGAAGACTGAAGAAGCTTTATATATTCACCCGCAACATTTTTCTCCGGGCGATTGGACTGGCTTACAACCCACTCGCTTAAAGCGACTCCGACTTCTCCCATCTCAAAGTAGCAAAGTCCAAGCAGGTTTCTGGCATCTATATTATTTTTGTCAAATTTGAGACTCTGACGCAAAGCTACTATCGCGCCCGAAAGGTCTCTGATCTCGGCCTTCTGAAGTCCCTCGTTATAAAAGCGGTTTGAGGTGTAGATGATCTTTTTGTACATTTTCACATCAGCACCGCAGGATGTACAAAAGTCATACTCCGAAAGAAGGCTTCCGCAATTAAAGCAATACATATTGGAACACCCCTTATTGATAATGTGCTTCTGTGGTCTGCTGTTCTTCCGTTTCCTTCATCATACCCACAAGCATATCAGCCGCATCGGTAAGATCGAGGGAATAGACCGTATCCTCAAGCTTGCCGACTTCAACGCTGGGGTGAAAATTTTTAAGTTCTTCTTCAAAATTGATCATATTTCGTCACTTCCGATCATGTAATAGAGGGCAGCAAACCCTTTATCTCGCCTACCAGATACAAGCTTCCGGCGATGTAGAGGCGGAAAGGATCGTCTGCCGCTTTGATTTTCTTTTCAATCAGCTGAGATTTCAGGGCCTCTTTTGCATCTTCAGCGCTTTCTACGTTTTTAGCGTCTGCTTTTTCAAAGCTCTTTAATACCTCGGAAATATCCGCGCTTCTGCTCGACTTAAGAGGGGTAACCACTATCTTGTCAAACAGCCTCGAAGAAACGATCTCCCGGATCATATCGGAATAGTCCTTATCGGAGACGACTCCGAAGATAAGCCTCCTTTTTCCCGAAACGCCGTCATCTTTAACGGTACCTAAAAAGGCCTCTATACCGTCGGGATTATGAGCTCCGTCAACAAAAACATCCGGAAGAACCTCCTCCATTCTTCCGGCCCAGTGACATTTAATAAGGCCTTCTTTAAGTATTTCGGGAGAAATCCTTTCGGTAAGGGATGCCGCCTCGATGGCTTTAACCGCCAGCGCAGCGTTTTGCACCTGATATTCAGCTATTGTGTCTAAACATAAATATACATCTTTATAATATCCGTCCAGAAGGCAAAAAGCAACTTTTTCGGATAAATTTTGCAAAACTTTCACATTTGACGCGCTTACAGGGATAAGCTCACCTGCTCCGTGCCTTAAAGCTTCTTCTTTAATAGCCTCGGAAACCGTCTTAAGAAAGTCCAGGTAGACAAGTGGTCTGCCTTTTGCCGCAATTCCGGCCTTTTGAACTGCGATAAGCTCTTTTGTGTCTCCAAGGTACTCGGTATGGTCAAGGCCGATCTTTGTTATAACGGCTGCTTCTTTGGTGACCACGCTGTTTGTGGCGTCAAGAGCTCCGCCGAGCCCGGTCTCTAATATGCACCACTCTATTCCCGCTTTTTTAAAGACTATCATCGCCATAAAAAAGAGGAATTCAAAGAAGGTGGGGTGATATGCGTTCTCCCCACGTAGAATCGCTTCATGGTCTATAAGACGGTATATCTCGTTAAAAGCTTCAAGAAATTCTTCATGGGATATATCCTGTCCGCAGACCTTTATCCTCTCGCACATATCAACGAGATGAGGTGACGTAAAAAGCCCTGTCTTTATGCCGGCGCACCCAAGTACGCTGTCAAGGTAAGCGCAGGTGGAACCTTTTCCGTTGGTACCGGCCACATGTATGATTTTAAAAGATAGATCGGGATTTCCGAGTTTTTTTAAGAACGCTCTTGTCTCCTCGATCGTATGCTTAGAGGTAAAGCGGGGGGTATCGTAAAGATACTGCCCCGCCTCCTCAAAAGTCTTTATGTCTTTGCAGATCATAATTATAAACCTTTATAAAGATGCAAGTCTCTCCTCAACCTGTGAGAGCATCTGTGTATATTTTGCAAGCTTTTCTTTCTCTTCGGCAACCTTCTCTGCAGGAGCTTTGGAGATAAACTTCTCATTTGAAAGCATTCCGTTTGAACGCTTGATCTCGCCTTCAAGGCGGGCCTTTTCCTTGGAAAGACGCTCTTTTTCCTTTTCGATATCAACAAGCTCGGCAAAAGGAATATAAAGAGTAGCGCCCGGGATTACGATGGATACGGCATCATCTGCGATTCCGGTCTTGTCTTTTTGGGTCTTTGCATTCTCGGAGTAGGCAAGTACCTGGAAGAAAAGCTTTCCTTCGTTGAAGGTACGGATAACGTCCTCATCCTCGCTGACAACGAAGATTGCTGCCTTTCTGCTGGGGGGAACGTTCATCTCAGTACGGATGTTTCTTACGCCTCTTACTGCTTCCTTGATAAGCTCGATGTCGTGCTCCTCGCGGGCGAAGTTTCTCTCCTCGCTGTAGGTGGGCCATGCGCTTATCATGATGGACTCTTCTTCGTCCTGGATGTTGCAGAAGATTTCTTCTGTAATAAAAGGCATATAAGGATGAAGGAGCTTAAGAGCGTCGATGAGGACGGTCTTAAGGGTCCAAATAGCCGCATTCTGGCTGACAGTATCGTCCGTAGCATAGAGCCTTGGCTTAACCATCTCGATGTACCAGTCACAGAACTCGTCCCAGATAAAGTCGTATACCTTCTGAACCGCGATACCGAGCTCAAAGTTGTCCATATTGTCGGTAACATCCTTAACAAGGGTGTTGAGTTTGGAAAGGATCCACTTATCTACAGGCTGTAAGTCCTTATCCTCGGGTTTATGAACGCTAAGTCCGCTCTTTTCGGCAGCCTGGTCGATATTCATCATAATGAATCTTGTAGCGTTCCAAACCTTGTTTGCAAAATTACGGCTGTTTTCAACTCTCTCGTAGTAGAAACGCATATCGTTTCCGGGAGCGTTGCCGGTAATAAGAGTCAGTCTCAGCGCGTCCGCTCCGTACTTGTCGATGATCTCGAGAGGATCGATTCCGTTACCTAAGGATTTACTCATCTTTCTTCCTTGGCTGTCACGAACAAGGCCGTGGAAAAGAACGGTCTTGAAGGGTTTTTCGCCCATATGCTCGTATCCGGAGAAGATCATTCTGATAACCCAGAAGAAGATGATGTCGTATCCGGTTACAAGTACGTCCGTAGGATAGAAGTACTTAAGGTCCTCGGTCTGTTCGGGCCAGCCTAAGGTCTCGAAAGGCCAGAGGGCTGATGAAAACCAGGTATCAAGAGTATCGGGATCCTGCTCAAAGTGTTTTCCTCCGCACTTAGGGCAAACAGTCGGTGCCTCCTTGGCAACAACAGTTTCACCGCAGTCCTGACAGTAGTATGCGGGGATTCTGTGGCCCCACCAGAGCTGACGGCTGATACACCAGTCGCGGATATTGTCGGTCCAGTTGAAGTAGTTTTTCTCCATGCGCTCGGGAATAAGACGGATCTCACCGTTTTTAACGGCTTCCCTTGCGGGCTTTATGAGCTCACTCATCTTAACGAACCACTGCTCCTTTACAAGGGGCTCGATGGTTGTCTTGCAACGGTCATGGGTTCCTACGTTATGTGAATAGTCCTCAATCTTTACAAGGAGGCCTTCCTCCTCAAGTTCCTTTACGATTGCGGCTCTTGCTTCGTAGCGGTCCATTCCCTCGAACTTGCCGCCGTTTTTGTTGATGGTGGCATCGTCGTTCATAATATTGATGATGGGAAGGTTATGGCGCTTTCCTACCTCGAAGTCGTTGGGGTCGTGGGCGGGGGTGATCTTTACGACACCGGTTCCGAACTCTCTGTCTACATAGGTATCCTCAACGATAGGGATTACGCGGTTAACGATGGGAAGCAGCACCTTTCTTCCGTGAAGGTGGGTATATCTCTCGTCATCGGGATGAATAGCTACAGCGGTATCGCCAAGCATAGTCTCGGGACGGGTGGTGGCGAAGGTAAGGAATTCGGTCTTTGAAGCCTCACCTGTTGCCTCGTCGATAAGAGGATACTTGATATGCCAAAAGTGTCCGGCCTGCTCCTCGTACTCAACCTCAGCGTCAGAAATTGAAGTATTACATACAGGGCACCAGTTGATGATCCTTGAACCCTTGTAGATATAGCCTTTTTCATGCATCTTTACAAAGACTTCGGTAACAGCCTTGTTGCAGCCTTCGTCCATTGTAAAACGTTCTCTGTCCCAGTCACAGGATGAACCCATCTTCTTAAGCTGGGAAACGATACGTCCGCCGTATTCTTTTTTCCACTCCCAGGCGCGCTCCAAGAATTTCTCTCTTCCAAGGTCAGCCTTGTCGATTCCTTCCTTTTTAAGGGTCTCGATGATCTTGACCTCGGTAGCGATGGAAGCGTGGTCTGTTCCGGGCTGCCAGAGGGCGTTATATCCCTGCATTCTCTTCCAGCGGATAAGAATATCCTGCATAGTATTGTCAAGGGCGTGTCCCATGTGAAGCTGTCCCGTAATATTCGGCGGGGGGATCACGATAGTAAATGGGGTTTTTGAATGGTCGACTTCGGCGTGAAAATACTTTTTGTCGAGCCATTTTTGATAGATTCTGTCCTCTATCCCTTTGGGGTCATAAGTTTTTGCGAGTTCCTTTGCCATGATTTTTCCTCCTTTCATGTTGGCAGGAGCAGTGCTTGGGACGTTTTTTGTAAACAAAAAACCCTTCGCACTCCTCCCAGAATGCAAAGGGCGTAAAATACGCGGTACCACCTTTGTTCACAGAAAATCCCTCTCGCACAGGGGCTTCCTGCCTCATTACACCGTTTCGTGGATTGACGGGTGGGCTACACAGACCGATTCTATTATTAAGCTTTGATCATTGGAACAGCTCCAAGATATAGATCCTTCACCTACCGGCTCGGAAGCTACCTTCTGTAATCCTACCCGAGGAAACTCTCAGCGCTGCTTAAGGTAATCTGCCTAAGCGGTGTCTCCTTCTCTGGCGGGCGGTTTCTACATACTCCTCTTCGTCACAGCCATGTTTCGATTTCAATTAGACTTATCTTAGGTTACGGCAGAATGTTTGTCAAGATGGTTTTAATAATTTGGAGATTCATGGTATACTTCTTTTACCGGGTTTATGTTTTTATAAGCCCTTTATTTTAATTACCGTATTACTTTACTTACGAGGTTTTTTCATGCATATAGCGATTTGCGATGATAATATAGCCGACAGAAAGCAGACTGAGCGTCTTATGAAGCGGGAAGCTGACAGGATGATATCCTCCGGAGACCCCATGTATATCGATTCTTTCGGAAACAGCGAAGCTCTCCTTAAAACTCCTATGCAATACGACGCTTTCCTTATTGATATAAGAAACACCGAAGGCGTAACAAGCGCGGATGTTCTCTTTGCTCTTAGGAAAAAGGGTGTTTCCTCACCCATCTGTATAATCTATCCCAGAGAGGACGATTCCTTCTTCGACAGAAAAGACCAGGATATCAAATATCCCACAGAGACTCTTTTTCTCGGAAAGCCCTTAAGACCCGCCGAGCTTCACGAAACGCTCCTGAAGTTAAAGAGACTGGCGGGCAGTCTGACTCCCTCAATTGAGCTTCGCGGAGAATTTGAGACCAATTATGTATCCGAAGAGGAGATAATCAGTGTTTCCCAGTCCGGTAACAAGGCCCACGTCACTCTTACCGAAAACAGGGAAAAGATAATAAACGGCGATGCCTACACCCTTTTTATGGAAATAACAAAAGAGCATGATATGTTCGTCATGCCCTCTTTGAATACCGTTATAAATTTGGATTACATAGACCATATCCGTTTTGGAACCATTTATCTTACAAACGGTCAAAAGTTCAGGTGTCACAGAAAAGTTCTTGCTTACGTTAAGCACTACCTCTCCGGAGCTGCCCACTGATCAGACGGTTACGATTATACCGCCATCGTTGGCATAAGTAGAGTTAAGTCCGGCGGTATCTAAGATGATAACCTCGTAGAAGCTGTCCTTTGCAAGAATAAGATCCTTTACCATCTCAGCCTTTTCCGGTGCGTTGCAATGTGAGATCATAAGGCTCTTGCACTCCTTGTCCGAAACCTCGTTATGAACTGCTTCTGCCAGTTTACCGAAGGCTTTTTTAACCCCGATCGCCTGGGCCTTTTGAACAATGCTTCCGTGGTCTCCGGCCATAAGAGGCTTGATATTAAGGGTGGAGGCGATGATTGCCTTGATTCCGGAGAGTCTTCCGTTTTTTCTTAATGTCTCAAGATTATCAAGCACAAAAAGCGTATGCAGCTGGTCTCTGAAAGCCTCTACAATCTCGATTATCTTCTCGAAAGAATATCCCTTTTCCTCCAGCTTAACGATCAGCGAAAAAATCTGCGTCTCGCCAACGCTTGTGGATTCGGAGTCAAATACATGGATCTTTTTCTCTCCGTACTTTTCATGGTACAGATTAGTGGCAAGGCAGGCGCTGTTATAGCTTCCGGAAAGCTTTGATGAGATAGTAATGCAGTAAACTCTGTCAGCATCGGTCTTAAAGCTTTCTCTGTAACTCTCCGGGGAAGGGCAGGCGCTCTTGGGACACTCAGGACAGTCAGCCACCTTCTTAAGGAAAGACTTCTGGTCAAAGGTCTCGTCATCTATAATAGTCTCATCGCCCACATAAAGAATCATGGGAATGTGCTCAAATCTGGGATCTTTATCAAATCCTGCCGGGAATTCGCAGCAACTGTCTGTAACAATCTTGTAGTTTCTGTTTTTAAAGTTCTCGGGGCTGTCCATCTTCATCCCGTCGGCGTTTAATTCTTTAAGTACCTCGATAATATTCATCAGTTTCCTCCAACGTAGTTTTGATTACTACATGCAAAAACGATTTTACCACAGCCCCACTGTGTCGTAAACAAAAAGCCCGAAAACATTATACTTTTTTTAGAAATTGACTAAAATCTTTATAATATATGTGTTAAACTAATCCTTGTGTGGCAAGACCGTACCACATTAATAGACAAAAAAGGAGTCCGCAAAGTGCTGGCGCTTAGAGTTAATGATGTAAACAATTTCATGAAAGGCTTGGTGGCGGGGAATCTTTTTGATCCTTTTCTTATGATAGAAGGACAGCTAAATACCGCTGTCAGCTATACCTTCGACGGCCGGATAAACAAAGAGTTTTATGCATCGGATTCCGATTCTGACTTAAGCCATAGCGATATGCCGCCCTACGAATACCAGCCCTGGACTGAAACAAAAGGAAATATCTTCTCTCTTATTAAAGGCACAAGAACTCCGCTTTTTATGCGATTTACCCTCGCTTTAAAGCCCGATAAAGCCCTCGAGATGCTTACAAAAGAAATGCCGGATGAGGATTTTTCTTACGTTAAGCTCTTACTTATCACGATCAAATATGAAAACAGCGCCATAACTCTTACTACAGGTACTTCTCAGAAGACCTTCGTAATGAGCCATGACGCCGATAATATCTGGGATAAAAATATCCAAAAGTATTTATCCGCTAAAGGAGTAGATCTTACACTTCTGCAATGATCTCAATCTCACAAAAAACCCCTTTGGGAATATCCTTTACCGCTACGCAGCTTCTTGCGGGCTTGCTGACAAAGTACTCGGCGTAAACCGCGTTAAACTGAGCAAAATCATTGATATCCGCAAGAAAACAGGTTGTCTTAACCACCTTGGTAAAATCGCTTCCGGCGGTCTTTAAAAGCTCGCCGATATTCTCGCAAACCTGCTTTGTCTGCTCCTCAATAGTCTTTGCCTCAACAGCACCTGTTGTGGGATTTATCGGAATCTGTCCCGATGCAAACAAAAGGTTTCCGGTTACGATACCCTGAGAATAGGGACCGATGGCTGCAGGTGCTTTTTCTGTGGAAATAATCTTCATTTTGGTTCCTCCTCGTCGAAATCGGCTATAACATAATAACCTCTTTCATTTTGTATAATGTCTTTAACAACGCCTTTTTCAGACGTAAGTCTCTTGGTTAAGGG
>CADATP010000051.1 GCA_902790935.1 uncultured Lachnospiraceae bacterium
TATTATCCGCGACCATGACAGAGAAAAGTTCGAGGCTAAAAAGAAGCTGATCCGGGATGCTGCCACATATATAAACAGCAAGTACGGAGAAAAGACTGCGGAAATCGCTATCAGAGACCAGTACTACAATATGCGTGAAAAGATCGAAGAAGGTAACATCTTCCTTATCGAAAACGCAAAGAAAGCGATGGAAGACCTTGATATAGTACCCAAGATCCAGCCCATCCGCGGCGGCACAGACGGAGCGAGACTTTCCTTTATGGGACTTCCCTGTCCGAATCTTTGCGCCGGCGGCCACAATTTCCACGGAAGATACGAGTATGTCTGCGCGGAATCTATGGAGAAGATTACCGATCTTCTTATAAAGCTTGTAAGTATGTAAGTATTTTAGAAGAAGGAACCGATGGTTAAGATAGATCTGATAACGGGCTTCCTTGGGTCCGGAAAAACAACATTTCTCATAAAGTATGCCAGGTATCTGATGTCAAAAGGCCTAAAGATCGGAATACTCGAGTATGATTACGGAGCGGTAAATGTAGATATGCTTCTCTTAAATAAGCTCAGATCCGATAAGTGTGAGCTTGAGATGGTGGCGGCCGCCTGTGACGAGGACTGCCTTAGAAGGCGCTTTAGGACTAAGCTCATAGCAATGGCTATGACCGGCTACGACAGAGTCATCGTTGAGCCCTCCGGCGTCTTTGATATGGATATGTTTTTTGACACCTTGAGGGATGATGATACTCTGGAGAGAATGTACGAGATTGGAAGCGTAATAACCATTGTCAATGCTAATCTTTCGGATAATGGAGATGCCGAGGAAGATTTCTTTTTGGCATCCCAGGCGGCGAGCGCCGGAAGCATAGTCCTCAGCAGAGTCCAGCTATCTGATGAGGCAAATATAGAGAGAACTAAAGCTC
This sequence comes from uncultured Lachnospiraceae bacterium, assembly GCA_902790935.1. Classification (GTDB taxonomy): domain Bacteria; phylum Bacillota; class Clostridia; order Lachnospirales; family Lachnospiraceae; genus AC2028. Next base: position 918 of record CADATP010000051.1, read on the forward strand.
ATATAGATAATGCCGCTGCTAAGATAATGTGCAAGATCAAGGGAAAGTACGTAGTAAAAGACTGGGACGAGCTTTCTGATGAAGATTTTAATGCGATCTCAACCAGCGGGTATTTTTCGAATGACTATATGAAAGTAATAGCCGGAAAGAGTCCGGAGTTTGATTCTGTTTGTTTCCTTGATCTTACCGACAATCTCGAAGGGATGAAGGCGAAGATAAAGACGCTCTTTGAGGATGAAAGCTACGGAAATATAATCCGTGTCAAAGGCTTCGTCTGTGACAAGGAGGGCGGCTATCAGTTAAACGCCACAAAGCATGAAATCCTTGTTGATCTCATATCCATCGGACAGGGCGTCTTTATTGTAATCGGCACCTGCCTTGATAAAAACAGGATCAGGGAACTTATGTATTCGTAAAATACTTAGATATAGGAGAAACAAAATGGTTAAACATGTAATTCTTTGGAACTTAAAAGACGAGTTTGATGCGACCGAAAAAGAAAGCATCAAGAAGGGAATTAAAGAGGGTCTTGAGGGCCTTAAGGGAAAGATTCCCGGTCTCCTTGAAATCAAGGTGAATATTTGTCCACTTGCAAGTTCAAATTGCGATGTGATGTTGGATTCAAGCTTTGAGGATGAGGCTTCTTTAAAGGGATATGCCGTTCATCCCGAGCATGTAGCTGTTGCGGACGGTAAAGTAAGACCTTATACAAAGTCCAGAGTCTGCATGGACTACGAGGTTTAATTAAGAGGCTTTTACATGGGCGATTCAAGAATAATAAACTCAACCCTTGTTCATCTAATAAAAGACGGAAAATACTTGATGCTTCATCGCGTCAAAAAAGAGGGGGACTATAATAAAGACAAGTGGATCGGTGTCGGCGGTAAATTCGAGCCCCGGGAATCACCGGAAGAGTGCGCAAGACGCGAGACTCTTGAAGAGACGGGTCTTACTATAGGAAAGATGGACTATAGGGGCATAGTAACCTTTGTCTATCAGGATATCACGGAGTATATGCACCTTTTTACATCCGAGGATTTTTCCGGCGAGATGAAAGAATGTGACGAAGGTAACCTTGAATGGGTTGATATTTCAGAGGTTTGCAATCTTCCTATTTGGGAAGGAGATAAGATCTTCTTTAAACTGATGGAGGATGATGCACCTTTCTTCTCTGTAAAGCTTGTGTATGATGATGACGGAAATCTCATAGATCATACGGAAAATGTGTATTGATTTTTTCATAGATATCAAATTATGAAAAACGGAGCTGATTAACTCGGCTCCGTTTTTTATTTTGTGGGGCAGGACCCCGATATTAAAAAGGACCCGAAAACTCGGATCCTCGTATTTTGAACAGAATTGTTATACGGTCACGCTTCCGTACTATGCCTGTACACCGGATTACATCTTACATATGTCCAGCTGTAGGGCATCTTTGGATTGTTGATTCTGCCAAGAAGAATGTCTGCGGACATACGTCCGATGTCCACGCTCGGTATCTGAACCGTGGTAAGAGAAGGCTCAACAATAGCCGACTGAGGTGTTCCGTCAAAGCCTGTGACCATTATATCCCCCGGGATTGAAAGCCCGAGCTTTTTAAGAGCGCTCATCAGATGTACGGCTAAAAAATCGTTGGCACAGACAAAAGCATCAGGCATCTTTTTTATCTTAGATACCCTGGAAGCAATCCAGTCAATATCCCCGTAAGGGGAAGCGTCGGGATCCAGGATACAGAGACTTTCGTCATATTCGAGACCGGCATCCGTCAGTCCGATGCGATACCCCATCCATCTGTCGTAGAAACTTCCGCAGTGTTCGCTGTCGCCGAAAAAGCCAATCCTTTTGGCTCCTTTTTTAATGAGCTTGTTCATAATCTCTATAACGCCGGCACGGCTTTCCATAGTGACAAAGTCGCACTGCATAAGCTCCTTGGAAGCGTGCGTCGGGCTGTCTATCATGATGGTGGGAATTCCCAGCTTACATATAAATTTCAAATAATCCGGGTCGAAGAGCTCTATACCTACTATTCCGGCAGTCTGCGAAGGAATGAAGTGGGGTGGGAGCTTTTTTTGATGCAGCTCTTCAGCTGAGATCTCGAACATTTTTAATGTATATCCGGCACGACAGATCTGGTCTGTAAATGTTGTTACGAAAAAAGTACCGAAATGGTATTCGGAGGGCAATTTATTAGTAAGAAGCGCGATGACCTTACCGCTTGAAGACTGCTTAAAGGCGTTTTCATTGGGAATAGCCTTGTAGCCCAGCTCTTCAGCTTTTTTTAGAATAATGTTGCGAGTATTTTGAGGAACACTTCCCCTTCCGTTAAATACCTTTGAAACAGTATTTCTTGAAAGCCCGCATGCATCTGCAATATCCTGCATCGTTACTTTATTGTTTGCCACGATCAATACCTCATAATAACCGGATATAGGATACGTTCCGGTGAATTCATTTAGATAGTAACATACAAAAAGGAACAAATCAAGTTTACAAATGTAAACTATATCAATATCTATGTTTACATGCATTTACGTGGCAAGCAAGCGTGCTAACCAAAGGTTTTTGGGCATATTACACAAAAACAATATCAAAAACTATTCACTATGCAATATTGACCATGTAAAACTGCTGATGTAAAATCAAATTACAAAATGTAAATAATGTAAACAATGTAAACTCGCGTTGCAAACAAATGTAATAACCAAGGAGGCGCTTTATGCAAGCCATATCCGGAAAGAAGAAGCTGCGGAAGTTCAAAGACGGGATTCCGTATCTGATAATGCTTCTGCCTGCTGTAGCTACAGTTTTTCTTTTTAACTATTTACCTATATACGGAGTACTTATCGCTTTTCAGGACTTTATGCCCGGAGATAAGATTTTTTCCGACACTACCATATGGGTGGGATTCAGAAATTTCACAAGATTTTTTGGAGACGTACAGTTCTGGCCTCTTATGAAGAACACATTTCTTCTGTGTATATTCGGATTCCTGATCGGATTCCCGCTTCCCATAATAGTGGCATTGTCCCTGAACGCTCTCAGTAGAAAAAAGTTCGGTAAGTTTTTCCAGACCATTTTCACTGCTCCGCACTTTATCTCGCTTGTAGTACTGGTCGGAATGCTTCAGCTTTTCTTCGGAAGATACGGACTGGTAAATAATATAGCCGCAGGAATGGGACTTGAGAGATTTTCGTATTTCCTTGAAAACTCTGCCTTCAGACCCCTTTATATCTTATCCAGTAACTGGCAGGATTTCGGATGGAGCGCAGTTATTTATATCGCGGCGCTTTCGAACGTAGACCCCGGACAGCATGAAGCGGCTATGATCGACGGAGCAAGCAGATTCCAGAGAATAATCCATGTTGATATCCCGGCTATCATGCCGATGATAAGCGTAATGCTCATCATGTCCATCGGTGGACTTATGGGAGTGGGATACGAGAAGGCGCTTCTTATGCAGACCGACGGAAACCTAGCTGTCAGCGAACTTATCGCTACATACGTATACAAGAGAGGTCTTACGGGAGTCCCGGATCAGGCATACGCCACTGCAATCGGACTGTTCAACTCGGTAATAAATGTAGTGCTTCTTATCATAGCAAATACGTTCTCGAAACGTTTCTCAGAGAATTCGCTTTGGTAATAAAGAAAGGCTGGAAACAGAATGAAAAGATCAGTTAGAAAAAGATCGGTGGGAGACAGATTCTTTTACGCCATAAACGCAATATTCCTTACGCTTTTGGCAATAATAATCCTATACCCACTTTACTTTATAATAATTGCTTCGATCTCGGATCCGGATGCAGTTCTCGGTGGACAGGTTTTCCTGTATCCTGTAAAGATCACCCTTGAAGGGTTTGAAAAGGTATTCCACAGAAGCGATATCTGGACAGGATATTTAAACACCATCTGGTATACATTGGTTACCGTAGTGCTTTCACTTTTTGTAACGATACCTGCCGGCTGGGCCCTTAGCAGAAAGGATACTCCGGGAAGAAAGTTCTGGATGGTATTTTTTATCATCCCCATGTTTTTCGGAGGCGGACTTATTCCTTTTTATAACGTAATGAGCAACCTTCACCTTGTAAACTCTGCTTGGGCGGTCATCCTTCCCGCAATACTTTCGGTTTGGAATCTCTTTATGACAAAGACCTTCTTTGAATCTTCAATACCGGAAGGACTTTTGGAGGCTGCAAGGATCGACGGAGCAGGGAAGTTTCGAACCTTCCTCTCCATAGTAATCCCTCTTGCGAAGCCAATAATCGCTGTTATGGCTCTTTATTACGCTGTGGGTCAGTGGAACAGTTACTTTAATGCAATGATCTTTTTACAGGATGAGACCAAGTATCCACTTCAGCTTGTCCTCAAAGAGATCCTTATCGCTTCGGAAAGTACCGTAGGCGGAAGCGGAGAGACAATACTTCAGCAGTACAGACTTGCAAACCAGTTAAAGTACGTATCGGTTATCGTATCGAGTTTGCCGGTACTTTGCTTATATCCTTTTGTACAAAAATATTTTGCCCAGGGCGTTATGCTCGGCTCACTTAAAGATTGATCGGAGGAAAAGAAATGAAAAACTTAAAGAAAATCGGCGCTTTGGTTCTAAGCGCTGCAATGGCTTCTTCTGTAGTAGCCTGCGGTTCCGGATCAGGTGATAAAAATACTTCATCCGCATCCGATGTATCTAAGCTCGTTGAAGAGTACGGATTTCAGTGGGAGGACGCTTCTAAGCCCATCTTAAACGAGAAGGGATCCGAGGAGATCAAATTTAACATCTACTCCTCAAAGAACGCTTCTGCTCTGGATTATAACGATATGAAGATCATGCAGGATCTTTTCGAGGAAACGGGAGTAAACGTCAGCTGGGAGAATGTTTCCGAGTCTGTTTATTCTCAGCAGAAGAGCCTTATTTTCGGAAACAGCGAAAATCGTCCCGACGCTATATACCATGCGGGAATGAGCTCCGGAGAGATTATCAAGTACGCAAAGAGAAAGGTACTTGTACCTATCAGTGACTATCTTGATTATATGCCCAACTTTAAAAAGCTTCTTGAAGAGAGACCTGATATAGAAAATCAGCTTATAAATATTGAGGACGGAAAGATCTATTCCCTTCCCAGGATCGAGGAAATGGGACTTTTGGAGTTTCCCAATCTCCTTTTCTTAAATGTAGAATGGACAAAGGCAGCAATTGATGCCGGAGCGGTTACAGGACTTAGTGAAAGTGATTTAGCTGATGGGCTCACACTTACCGCTTCCCAGATGAGCCAGATCCTAACTTACTTCAGAGACAATGATATGAACGGAAACGGCAAGGCAGACGATGAGCGTCCTCTTAGCTTTGTTTATAACAATTGGCAGGGAAATCAGTGTGACCTCTACGGAATGTTTGGACTTAACGACAACCTTGAGCACAGAGTAATCGTCGACGGAAAAGTTACATATACCGTAACTGACGATAGATTCAAAGAGGCGACAAACTTTATCGCAGACTGGGTAGAAAACGGACTGATCGATAAGGTTTCCTTTGAACAGAGCCAGGACAATTTCCTTGCAAACGGAAAAGGAATGGAAACCTATGGGGCTTTCTATTGGTGGGAGAGCGAGACGGTTGTTTCAAATCCCGAGCATTACATCGTATGTAATCCGCTTGTCGGCCCTAATGGTGACCAGACAATCTGTGTATCCAACAATCCCGAGATCGGAACCGGCGAACTTGTAGTATTTTCAGACTGCGAGTATCCCGAAGTATTGCTGGCATACTTTGACCGCTACTATGATCCTATGATATCTGCTCAGATCAACTATGGTCCTGTAGGTATTGTTTATGAAGAGGAACTTGATGAAAACGGAATGCTTGTTCAGAAACCCCTTCCGGAAGGAGTTACAACAGACGAGCTTCGTTTGCAGAACGCACCTCTGGGAATTATCAATCTCGGAGAGTACGCATGGAACAATGTGGTACATATGGAGCCCCGCGCAAAGCTCCGTCTTGAGAGACTCGAGAAAGTTGCCGAGCCTTTCGTAAGCGAAAATGTAAAGCCTTGCCCCAATCTGCAGTTTACCTTGGAAGAACTCAATACTTTAAGCAGCTACGAGAGCAATATGAATGACTATATAAGAACAAATCTTATTGCCTGGCTGATGAAGGGCGGAGTATCAGATGCCGACTGGGAAGTTTTCCAAAACGACCTTAACGGCAAGGTAAAGCTTCCTGAGATTCAGAAGGTATATCAGGACGCTTACGACAGATACGTAGGAGAATAAATAAAAAACGAGGGATAAACAATGAAAAAAAAGCTTGTGGCAATGCTTCTGTCACTTACATGTGTATTGTCAGTAACAGCATGTGCCGGCGCATCGGGCGATAATACAGCCCCTGTGATCGAAGGCACAGCCGACAGTACTGTAATGGCGGGAACTGAATTTGATGCACTTAGCGCAGTCAGCGCTTCAGACAAGGAGGACGGAGATCTCACCGGACTTATCATGGTTGAGTCTACTCCCGCTCTTGATTTCAAAAACGGAAAGGCTACTCCCGAGAACGCAGGTACATATGAACTTGTATACTCTGTAACCGACAAGGGAGGCCTTACTTCCGAGAGTTATGCTACTCTTACTGTTACCAAGATGACAGGAGACGAGGAAGTATACAAGGCATTTGATTTTAGTAAGGAACTTGCTGTTGATAATAAGGGCTGGGAGGTAAAGATCGGAGAGAATGCTAAGGCAACCGGTGAACTTAAGCAGGGTGCATACGTATTTGACATCGAAAACCCCGGTGAGTCAGACGGAGAGGTTGCTCTTTCAAAGTCAGGCTTTGATGTAAAGGCAGCTGATTATCTTGTAAAAATCTGGGCTAAGTCAACCAAGCCTACCTACGCTCATATCATCGCAAGAGATGAGAACGCAGAAGGCTGGGCAACATTCGGCGGAGCCTATAATGTTGTGATAGGAGAAGAGATCGCTCCCTTAGAGCTTAACTTCTCATCTGACAAAGAGGGTAAATGTGAGCTTATGTTCAATCTCGGAAAGATCACACCTAACCCTGATAATGCGGACGATACCACCCCTACAGATTTTACTGTAACCATCGACAAGATTGAGATTTACGAGATCTCCGGCGAGGAAACTCTTACTGCAGTTTACAGCGCAGCTCCTTCTGAGGAGAACTTGTCTGTAGAAGCAGGCGACGGCGCTGAAGCAAGTGTAAGCTTTGAAGGCGACAAGGCAAAGGCAGAGATCGTAAGCTATCCTTCAGCTGACGGCGGAGTTTGGAGCATTAAGTCTGACATATCCATTGGTGATGTAAAGATCGAAAAGGGTAAGAAGTATTATTACAGCTTTAACGTAAATGCACTTAACGGTCAGACCGGTGAAGTGCTTGTAGAAAGCAAGGAAAAAGGCTGGGAGTGCAGAGCTAACTTTAATTCACTTTCAGCGCCCGCAGGTGAGGAGATTACCTTCTCAGGAATTTTCACAGCTGAGGCTGATGTTGAGGATCCAGTGATCCGTATGCAGATTGGAAACGCTCCCGAGGGGGCAACCTCTAACGAGATCGTTATCAGCAATATCGAGTTTGGTAATGTCGAGGGTGATAAGGAAGTAGTTAAGACTATCGATTCATTCATGCCTTTTGGAAGAAACAGCGCTAATGCCGAGGATACCGATCTTCCTTTTGAGACCTTTAACGGAACTGACGAGGATAACGAGAAGGGTGTCGGATGCATCTGGGCAGAGAACGGAAGCTTCTTCTATCGCATTGATAACGGCGGAACAGTTGACTGGCACAACAAGCTTATCTGCGGATATACCGGAAATCCTCTTACCTTAGAGTCCGATGCTTACTATACCATCGAGATTACAGCAAAGGCTGAAAAGCCTGTTTCATGCGGATTCTTCCTTAATCCTATGGGAGGCTGGGATCCCAGGATCTCTGAGGGAATGGATTTAACTACCGATTTCCAGACATTTAGATTTACTACTACAGATACATTCATTACCGATATGGACTTCGAACTTTTATTCCAGTTCGGTTCTGAAGAGACTTCACAGATGGGAGAGAATACCATCGAGATTTCAAATATCACCATCTACAAGATGAGTGCTCTGTAATATAAACGAACTTTTGGAGTGCGAAACATGAAAAATAAAGTATTAAAAGCAGCGGGGGTTATATGTATGTTCTGTTTATTTACCGCAGGATGTGCCGGAAAAGGGGCGCAGCCTGAAAGTAAGCAGGCAGTATACGATGATGAAGGCGAACCCTTTGCCGAAGATATTACAGATAAGGATTTTTCAGAGTTCCGCACTCCGGGAACGTTAGAAGCAGCATTCGAATATAAGAATTTCTTCCTTCCCGCAGTAAACGGCATAGCTCAGCCCTATGTAGGTGATGCTATGCCGTACTACGAGGACGGCACTTACTATATCTATTATCTAAAAGACGGAGGCGACTCCTATAACCACTCCGTCTTTCTTACAAAGACAACTGACTTTGTCACATACGAGGAAGTAGAGGGCCCTGTACTCGAAGCCGACAAATCAGGCGGGCAGGATGCATGGATCGGTACCGGATCTGTAGTAAAGGCAAAAGATGAATACCTTTTCTTCTACACCGGTCACGGGTCCCATACTGACTGCGAGTTTGCCGAAAAGATCAAGGTCGCAAGAGGCAGCAGTCCAAAAAATTTTGAAAAGGTTGAAGGATTCGAAATTACTCCTCCCGGGGAGCTTAATCAGAAGAATGATTTCAGAGATCCCCAGGGCTATTACGATGAGGAAACGGGACGAATAATCCTTACGGTAACAGCGGCAAAGGATGGAGTTGCAAGAGTATTAAAGTACTCTGTAAGCACCGACCTTAAGGATGTAACTTACGAGGGTATTATTTTTGACGATCCGGAAAAGAGTTTTTGGAATCTTGAGTGCACAGATACCTTCAAGATGGGAGATAAGTATTATCTTACCTATTCAGCACAGGATGATACTCTTTGGTACGCAGTCTCCGATACTCCTTATGGCCCCTATACAGATGCCGCCAGAATAGACGGAAAGCTTTTCTATGCCGCAAAGCATGTTGAAAGCCCCGATGGAATGTATATGGTTGGCTGGGGCAGACGTAGCGAATCCCCTTCATCTACCTCGGACGTAGCGGCATGGGGCGGAAATATCGTAGTTCAGAAGATCTCTCAAAAGGAGGACGGAAGCCTCTTCCTTTCTCCCGTAGAAAAAATATCGGAGCAGTATATTAACAGGCGAAAGCCTCTTGAAGCTTCCGATGATGTAACTGTTTCGGCAGGTTCAAGGTATTCATATGAAGAATACTTTACAAGCTTTGAGAGCTTTATGCTCAAAGGAAATTTCAGGTTTACCGGAAAGGGAAGTTTCGGACTTGCCTTTGACTACGACGGTGAGCCGGAGAAATATAAAATGATATCCATTGATCAGGAGGCGCAGAAAGTTAATCTTTTGTTTAACGAGGGATCTACGGATATTACATCTGCTTCTGCGCATCTGACGGAGGGAGAGACATACTCCTTTACATATATTCAGGAAGGCTCTGTGGGAGTCTTCTATATAGACGGGGACTCGTCCCTTACCGTAAGACTCTATGGAGTAACCGGAAAGAGTATTATGCTCTTTGCAGAGAATGGAACGGCAGAGTTTACGGATTTAAGACAATACACAAGATAAGGAAAATAGCCATGGAATTAAAAACTTTGGAGAAGGCTAGAAAATACGAAAAGGAAAACGGGGAAAAAATACCTGCATCGGAGAGACCTCTTTTCCACCTGACACCTTACGTGGGCTGGACAAATGATCCGAACGGGTTTTCATATTATAACGGAAAATATCATCTTTTTTATCAATACAATCCATACGATACAAGATGGGATTCAATGCATTGGGGACATGCGGTCAGCACTGACCTTGTAAAGTGGGAGTACCTTCCCGCCGCACTTGCACCGGAAGACGATTACGATTCATTCGGATGCTTTTCGGGTACGGCAATGGAGCTCCCCGGCGGTAAGCACTTTGTCATCTATACCGGCGTAAAAAAGGCTGAAGACGGAAAAGAATACCAGACACAATGTATAGCCATTGGTGATGGTTTAAACTATAAAAAATACGAGAACAATCCGGTTCTTACTTCAAAGGATCTTCCGGGTGGATTAAGTCCTTACGATTTCAGAGACCCTAAGGTCTTTAAAGACCGGGACGGAAAGTTTTACTGCGTAGTTGGCGGAAAAGACGAAAAAGGTCTTGGCGAGCTTCTTCTTTTTGGAAGCAGTGACGGGCTTGACTGGCATTTTGAGAGCGTCCTTATAGCAAACGACGGCGAGATAGGTTGCATGTGGGAATGCCCCGACTTTTTCTCTATCGGAGAGACTTCGCTTGTCCTTATAAGCCCTCAGGATATGGTAGCAAAGGGACTCGAGTACCACAGCGGAAACGGTACGGTTGCTCTAATCGGTTCTTACGACAGGACAGAAAAAAAATTTTTTAAACATTCGGCTCAGACTATCGATCACGGTATCGATTTTTATGCACCTGAGACGCTCCAGGCTCCCGACGGAAGAAGAATCATGATAGCCTGGATGCAAAACTGGGATACCTGCAATACTTCAGGATTTAAGAGCCGCCCCTGGTTCGGACAGATGACGGTAGCCAGAGAGCTGATTCTAAAGGATGGAAAGCTTTTCCAACTCCCTGTACGCGAGCTTGAAAACTATCGCAGAGAAAAGGTAGAATATAAAGGTGTTGAGATAGAGGGCGTAAAGAGCCTTGAGGGCATCGAGGGAAGATGCCTTGATATGACGATCAAGGTTAAGCCCGGGGACTATGATAAGATCTTTAGCAGATTTACCATGTATTTTGCAAAAGATGAGGATCACAGCTCAAGGATCAACTTCTATCCCGCTGAAAACATCTTCGAGACCGACAGAAGACAGTCCGGTTCCCGCAGAGCAAATATCCATCAGAGAAGCTGCAATGTAAAGGATCTCGGCGGAGAGATAGAGCTTCGTATAATCATGGACAGATTTTCGATTGAAGTCTTTATAAACGGCGGAGAGCAGGCAATGACTACCGCTATCTTAACAGACCCTTCCGCACGGGAGATCTGCTTTGAGTGCGATGGAAAGGCAGTTATTGATATAACAAAGTATTCTTTATTTTCGGAGGACTGATCATGGCGCGTTTCAACATGAGCAAGAAAAAAAAGATTGATGTTACCGCTATGGGTGAGCTGCTTATAGATTTTACTCAAAACGGGATCAGCCCTGCGGGAAATCCGCTGCTGGAGGCAAATCCGGGCGGAGCGCCCTGCAATGTGCTTGCAATGCTTAACAATCTTGGAAAGAAATGTTCTTTTATCGGTAAGGTGGGTAAGGACGCATTCGGAGATATGCTGGAAGATACGCTGAAAGGTGTCGGGATAGATACTACCGGGTTAAAGCGGGATGAAAAGGTTCATACCACTCTTGCTTTTGTACACACGGCACCCGACGGAGACAGAAGCTTTTCATTCTACCGCAATCCGGGAGCGGATATGAATCTTGACGAGACTGAGATAGATAAAAGCCTTATTGAGAATTGCAGGATTTTCCATTTCGGATCCCTTTCCCTTACGGATGAGCCTTGCAGAAGTGCTACTGTTAAGGCCTTAGAGATTGCAAAGGCTTCGGGATGCCTGATCAGCTTCGACCCCAATTTAAGGGAATCTCTTTGGTCATCTCTCTCTTTAGCAAAAGAGCAGATAGCCTGGGGGCTGGGTAAATGCGATTTCCTGAAGATTTCCGATAATGAACTTGAGTTTATGACGGGAGAAAAGGACTTTGATGAAGGCGTAAAGATCCTTAAGGATAAGTATCCGGGAATAAAGCTTTTATGCGTGACCGCCGGCGGCGAGGGAAGCTACGCTTACTACGGTGATTTAAAGGTATTTGAACAGGGCGTTAAGGTTAAAAACGTTATCGAGACCACCGGCGCCGGAGATACTTTCTGTGGATGCGTACTTAATTATATCCTTGAAAACGGAATCGACGACCTGACAGAGGAAGATCTTCATAAAATGCTCAAAACGGCAAATTCGGCAGCAGGGGTAATAATTCAGCGAAAAGGCGCCCTTAAAGTAATGCCAAAGAAAAATGAAATAGCTACTATCTAAACTACTACTCATAAAGAAACCGGTACACAAACGGATGTGTACCGGTTTCTTATTTTTATGATTCTCGGTGGCAGGACCCCAAGATTAATATAATTGTAAATCTTTATTTTGCCTCTTCGTCGGATAAAGCCTCATACTGAGGAACGCTGACTTTTGCGCTGTAGCAGGCGAAGGCATCATCAACCAGCTTTTTGTCGGGCTTTTTCGTAAAGAGCGAAACAATCGGGACAAGTATAAGTCCGGCTATCATGCAGAAGGCTCCGGCGTTGATGGGCGACTGTAAGAGAGTAGGGAAATAGGGCCTTAAGAACATGTTAAGGAGCATTACAACAGAGCCGAAAGCAAAGCTTACAAAAGCAGCGATCTTGGTTGTTCCCTTCCAGTACAGACCGTAGAGGAAAGGAGCGAGGAATGCTCCTGCAAGAGCACCCCATGAAACGCCCATAAGCTGAGCGATGAAGGTGACATTTGCCTTGTACTGAACGATTGCGATCACAACGGAAATTGCGATAAATACAACGATAAGAGCCCGCATGATGATAAGCTGTTTCTTTTCGCTCATCTTCTTTACGATATGTCCCTTTAAAAGGTCAAGGGTAAGGGTTGAAGAGCTTGTAAGTACTAAGGATGAGAGGGTTGACATGGAAGCAGAAAGTACCAGTACCACAACAACCGCAATAAGAAGATCCGGAAGTCCCGAAAGCATTGTAGGGATTACGGAATCATATCCGCCCTCAGCGATATTTATCTTGTCGGAGAAAAGTCTTCCGAAGCCTCCTAAGAAGTAGCATCCGCCTGCAACTATGAATGCAAATATCGTAGACACTACGGTTCCGGTGGAGATTGATTTTTCGCTCTTGATCGCGTAGAACTTTTGAACCATCTGAGGAAGACCCCATGTTCCGAGAGAGGTAAGGATTACGACTCCGATGAGGTTTAAAGGATCGGGTCCAAAGAAGGAAGCGAATATACCGGGTGTGGTGGCTACGTTTTCATCCGTCACTCTTGCAAGGCTGTCAAGGGCTGTCATAAATCCGCCCTGGCTTTTTAAGATGGCGAGGATTACAGCGACAATACCTATCAGCATGATGATACCCTGGATAAAGTCGTTGATAGCGGTAGCCATATAACCGCCGGCTATTACGTAGACGCCGGTAAGAACAGCCATTACGATAACGCATACGGTGTAATCGATATTAAAAGCCATTCCGAAAAGTCTGGAAAGACCGTTATAAAGCGAAGCGGTATAAGGGATAAGGAAAATAAATGTGATTATGGAAGCAACGATCTTTAAAGCGGGGCTTCCGAAACGTGCCTCGAAAAACTGGGGCATTGTCGCCGAATTAAGATGCTGAGTCATAATCCTTGTACGGCGTCCCAGGATTCTCCAGGCGAGGAAGGAACCGATAAGAGCGTTTCCGATTCCGACCCAGGTTGTGGCGATACCGTATTTCCAGCCGAACTGTCCGGCGTATCCTACGAATACTACCGCGGAAAAATATGAAGTACCGAAGGCGAAAGCTGAAACCCAGGGGCCGACGGAACGTCCGCCAAGGACAAAGCCGTTTACGTCCGTAGCGTTTTTACGGCAGATGAAGCCAATGGTCAGCATTACCGCAAAGAAAAGTACAAGCATCAAAATTTTAATGATCATGGTGGTTCCTCCGTGAGAATTTAGCACTGTAGCGCTTTAAAGCATAACGCTTTAAACTGAAAAAGTCAAGCAGATTGCACCATTTGTCCAAAAAAACTAAAAAAATTAAAAAAATTTCGAAAATAAAAAAAGGAAATTGGTGCCGAGCGAAGAATAATGTAAATGTGACTGACCATATGGTTTGTTTTTCGGTATGGAGGGTTTGGATGACTATAAGGGAGAGTTTGGAACAAAGGGAAAAAGAGTATCTCAGTAAGTATGCTGCGCTCAGCTGCGAATCAAAAGGGCGCGACAAAGCGGAGCCACAGTGCGATATAAGACCGGTCTATCAAAGAGACAGGGACAGGATAATCCACTGCAAAGCCTTCAGAAGACTAAAGGACAAGACCCAGGTCTTTCTTGCTCCCGAAGGTGACCATTACAGAACAAGACTGACTCATACTCTTGAGGTTTCTCAAAACGCGAGAACCATCGCTAAGGCTTTAAGGCTTAACGAAGATCTTACCGAGGCTATCGCCCTCGGACACGATCTTGGACATACCCCCTTCGGACATGCGGGAGAGAGAGCTCTTGACAGAGTCTGCCCCTTAGGCTTTGAACATAATGTACAAAGTGTAAGGACCGTAGAAATTCTTGAAAAGGATGGAGTGGGTCTTAACCTTACCTGGGAGACAAGAGACGGAATACTTAACCACCAGACCAGCGGAATGCCCTCTACCTTAGAGGGAAGAGTTGTCAGATTCTCCGATAAGATTGCGTACATACATCATGATATGGATGATGCGGTAAGAGCAGGTATCCTTACGGAGATGGATGTACCTCTCGAGATAAGAAAGGTTCTTGGTTCTACTCCCGGTGCAAGGCTGGATACCCTTATCCATGACATTATTACAAACAGTATGGATAAAGACGATATCATTATGTCGGATGAGGTCGGGGGCGCAATGAAGGATATTCGAAAGTTTATGTTTGAGAATGTCTATACAAACCCTATCGCCAAGTCCGAAGAGAGCAAGGCCGAGGAGCTGGTTGAGAGACTGTATGATTATTACTTTACTCATCCCGAAAAGCTTCCGAGGCAGTATATCGATCTTATGAATAATGGCGAGGAGAGAGCAAGAGTTGCCTGCGATTATGTGGCTTCTATGAGCGATCGCTACGCCATCGATATATTTGACGAGATTTTTGTACCAAAGAGCTGGGAGTATTAAAGGCCGGTAAGCCTTGGCTTTAAATTTAGAGGGTTATAGATGTATTACAGCGATGAACTGGTCGCGCAGGTACGCCAAAGCAGCGATATTGTGGATGTTGTAGGCTCATATATCAGTCTTA
>CADATP010000052.1 GCA_902790935.1 uncultured Lachnospiraceae bacterium
ATACCGGATGACCTCTTTGAAGATGTACAAAAGCGGTTTGTGTTAAACAAGCATAAACCCAAAGCTCCGGAAGCAAGGAACTTAGAAGAAACAGAACCTCGCTTTTGGCTTACTGGCAAGCTGTTTTGCGGTGAATGTAAAGAATCTATGCAAGGTGTTTCAGGAACATCCAAATCTGGAAAGATTCATTATTATTATGTATGTAAAAACCACCGTAGACATAGATGCAAGCTAAAACCGGTTCGAAAAGAATTTATCGAATGGACTGTTATAGAGATACTGCGAGAATTTCTTTCTGATCAAGGGAACTTGGCATCGTTGGCGGTTGATGTATCAGAATATGCCAAAAGAATGCATTCTGATGATACATATTTAAAATCATTACAAGCAGAGCTGGCTCAAGCTAAGAAAGAGATTAAAAATATCGTTGATGCAATTAAGCAAGGCTTGGTATCAAAGGTTTTACAAGAGTCGTTGACAGAGTTGGAGACTAAGCAGGATGCGTTGTCTGATGCAATTGATACTGAAAAAGCCAAGCTGGCCCTTGCAAATAACGACTATGGCATCAAGCATTATTTCGAAATGTATGCAAAAGCAGACTTCGAGGATGATGAGACCAGGCGGTTGATTTTCGAATATTTTATTGACAAAATCTACGTTTTCGAGGATAAATTAATAGTAGACATGTTTTATTCCGAAAATCATGTTGAAGTTAGTTTGGATGCTTTTTTGGCATCGGAAGAGTATGCCAAGGAAAGTATTAAAGATTTGAAATTTAATAAGGGGTCGGTGTTCGACAAAAATGCGGCCGGCTCCACTTTTAATGGAAATGCCGTAAATGGCTGAAAAAGCACTTACTTATGTAGGTGTTTTTTTTGAATTAGACCTTGTAATGTGGCGGTGGGATGATAAAATCTTTTTATAATGTAAGGTAGCATTCTTTAATATAAAAGGACACGGATATATATGACATCACCTTACCATGGGTTAGCAGATGAAATTATATACAGCCGCTTCTTAAAGGAACAGGACGAGACTTTGCTTGCAGAGCTTTTAGATAGACATGGACAAAGCCTTGTGCTTTTTTTAAACGGAATGGTTCAAAATATGGAAGACGCCGAGGAACTGATGCTGGACAGCTTCGCTGTTATAGCTTCCGGGACGGTGCATTATACCGTGCGAAAAGACAGTACATTTAAAACCTGGCTTTTTGCCATCGCCAGAAATAAAGCAAAGATGCTCCTTCGTAAGAGAAAGTTCGTCTTTACTTCCATAGATGAGGAAGTTTTAGCTGATAAAAACTTACCGGAATCTGAGGTCTTTGATAAAGAGGAGCGAAAAGAGCTCTATAAGGCCCTTTCTGAGATCAATAAAGATTACAGACAGGTACTTTATCTTACTTATTTTGAAGATATGAAGCCCGAGGAAATAGCAAGGGTTTTAAATAAAAGTATCAAACAGATATACAATCTGACAGCAAGGGGGAGAGAGGCTCTTAAGACTGTGCTTTTGAAAAACGGGTTTAGACAGGGAAGATACTAATACCTTAAAAGGAGAATGAGATGCCTCTTCTTGACAGTATAATTCTTATAATCCAGATTGCTTTGCTGACGATCGTAGTAGTTGCTTCCGGCAGGCTTATAAAACGTGGAAATGATATTTTTCTTGCAATTCTATTTATATTTTCAATCGTAAGCTGGCTTTTGAGCGATCTTTACTGGCTTGCGTTTGATGTATTGCGCTCAGGGGAGCATATGCCTCTTGCTGCCAATGAACTTGGCGAATGTGCAATGTTTCTTTTGCTTTCGACAGCCATATCCAAATACAAAAATAAAGAGGAGAGAATTTCTGTATTTGCAGCTTGCTTTGCATCAGTTTTTACGCTGGCCAATACTGCTCTCTGGATAATCTGGTCGGGTGAGTGGCTGCAGGATATTGTGAGCGGTATTTGTTTATTTGTTTTGCTGCTTACTTTTTTGCAGGTCTGTGAAGAAAAGAAGATGCTGAATGTAAATGTAAAATCGGTTATGTCTTTGGCAGCTTTTTTGGTAATTCTTTTCCAGGTGCTTACAACTTACCTGCAAAATACATTTACCCGTATCCTTGAGGATATAAGCTATCTTATCGTGTTCGCAGCTTTTTGTTTATTTATAGTCCTTGCAATTGTTTATATGCGTAGAAAAGAAAAAGCAAAGCCTTTTTTATTTAGCATCGCCCTGATGATATACGCTGAAAACATCCTTATCTGTATTGCAGTACCTTTAATAGTATCTCTCTTTTTCCTTACAAAGAGCGCTAAAAGATTTGTATCCGCCTTTGTGATAGGAATGGTAATCTGTCTTATATCCGCGTATATCAGCGGATTTATAGACTATACTTCGAAAATGCAGGAAGGGGAGGCCGCGGTTTTTTTATCTCCTATAGTTGAAGAGAGTATGAAAATCGTACCTGTACTTTTTTATCTCCTTATATTTGCCCCGAAAAACAGTTATCTGCTTCTGTTTTCCATCGGAATAGGAGCGGGCTTCGCAACCTTTGAAAACTGCTGCTATATTCTTTCTTCCGGCGCGGATAAGCTTCCTTTTATTCTTATAAGAGGTCTTGCCGTTGGGGTAATGCATATCGTTTGTACCGTAATGCTTGCTCTTGCGATGATCCTCCTTAGAAAGTACAAGGCTTTGTCGGTAGCCGGGGTTGCCGGAGCGCTTTCTTTGTCAATGATCTTTCATGCGCTGTACAATCTGCTCGTTTCGGAGAGCGGAGTATCTTCCTACATCGGGTACGCTTTGCCGCTGTTATCCGCTGTTATAATGCTTATACCATACAAGAAACATCTAAAAGATCTATAGTTTTTATGCCGCGTCAATAAAGGCGCGGCTTTTTTTATTAAAATTTCTAAT
Source organism: uncultured Lachnospiraceae bacterium (assembly GCA_902790935.1). Classification (GTDB taxonomy): domain Bacteria; phylum Bacillota; class Clostridia; order Lachnospirales; family Lachnospiraceae; genus AC2028. The sequence goes on from CADATP010000052.1 coordinate 2,901, forward strand.
ATAGGTGAGTAAATTTTCAAAAAACTGCAATTAATAAGTATGAAGGGAGTATTTATATGAAATATTCAAAAGATGAAGCCGTTTCCGAGATTATGAAACGGAGCAAGAAAATAAAGCAAAGAGTCAGGCGTATAGAAAATGCGATAATTTCTTTTTGCGGAGTATTGTGTATGGTTTCCGTACTGGGGCTTGGAATCCTGTCTTATAAAAACGGAGGATTCGACATTGAGAGTACGGCATACGGGTCTTTTCTTATACCGGGAGTGGCAGGAGGTTATGTGCTCGCGGCGGTTATAGCCTTTGTACTTGGAGTAACAGTGACTTTGATCATTCTTTGGCGCAGGCATAAAAACAGCAAAAACGGTACTGATCCGGAGGATGAGAAATGAGCAAGAATATTATTCCGCTTGCAGCCGCTTTTATTTTTGCAGTCGTTCTTGTATTTTTATTTTGCAGAAATGTCAGATGCTCAAAAGAATCTGCAAGTGACATAATGAGCCCGGAAACAATAAGCTTTGAAACAGGAGCCGGGATATTTGGCGAAGACGCAGCAAATACGGATATTGATTCCATCGCGTCTTCAGTTGTAAAGCTTGAAGTTTACGATGATAAAGACAATAAGATTTCTACAGGTACCGGATTTTCCTATGGCGATAGGAAGCTGGTTACGTCGGCTCATGTAATAGTCAATATGAAGTATATTGTAGCTTTTACGGACGGCGGAGGTTCCTTTAGGATTGAGGAAGCAGCGACTTTCGTGGACGAAGATAAAGACATTGCGGTGTTTAATCTTCCGAAGGATATTAATTTGCCTCCGGTCACCGTAGCAGACAGCATCCCTAAAAGGGGGACGGAGATTTTTACCATAGGAAGCCAGGCCGGTCTTGTTAATCTACTTACAACCGGGATAATAAGCGGCTCTTGGAGCGAAGACGGCGCTAGTTATCTTCTTTTTACCGCACCGGTTTCAGCAGGAAACAGCGGGGGACCAGTTTTTGATAAAAATGGTGAGCTTTTGGGAATTGTGATAGGAACTTATGAAAAAGGACAGAATCTGAACATAGCTCTTTACGCGAAAGAGTTAGAGTCCGAATAACTATTGAATATGGAGTGGGAAATATGAAAACTAAGCTGAAAAGAATCTTATCTGTATTACTTATAACCGCTCAGGTTATGACCTGTTTTACAGGGTGCGGCATCGGAGACGGAAGCTTTTTCGATATCTTTAAGAAAAAGGTGACGGTTTCTTTTGCTTTGCCCGATGATGCCTCTTTGTTTGATAAGGAGGAAACTTATCTTCCCGAACCTGTAAAGGTAAAAAAGGGAACCCTTGTTGCATCGATGCCTGAGTCTAACCGCACGAGCAGTATTTTTATGGGATATTCTTACGATCCCGAAGGTCTTAAGTCGGCAGGAGAAGGTGACTCTATCGAAGAAGACCTTACACTTTATCCTCAATTTAAAATATCTGAGGGAATGACCAATGTTTTCGATATGAACTTCGTATCAGGGCAGGATGTTTCTTCGGATTACACCATTGAGCTTTCGGCATACGGTCTTACAGAGGCCGAGGTAAGAGAACTGATCACTTTAAAAGATCTTTCTTTGGGCGAAGAAGAGGTTCCTTATTTGATCGAGGAAAATGGTGCAACTTTGCCCACTGACCTGAATATCTCCGAAAGAGTAATGCCATATGTTAAAAACTTGATCGAGAGCAATCTGGAGGATAATACTGTTAATCTTTCAGAAGGCTTAGACGCGCTCGGACTTGATTCGGATACGATTTACAGACTTGTTCTTATATATGCTCCCGAAGAAAGAGTTACATTTTTAAACGAAATTGCAAAAATGACCGGGGATGAACCCCTTACAGGCTTTGCAGAGTCCGAGATCATCGGTATCGGTAATAAGACTGAGAATGAACTTAAGGCTCTTTACGGTATTGAAGAGGGAGAAAGCCTTGAAAAATACTGGCGCGAGGAACTGGGATACGAACTTGAGGATGTGCTCAGACTCAGCGATGTTGTTAAGGCAAATTCTGTCTTTGCGGAGACTTCCAGATTTATTGTAAAGCCTTCAGAAGAGGGATGGGCTGAAGGTGACCTTTTCCAGATTGAGATTCTTAACACTGAAAGACTCCGTTTCGTATTCGGCGACGAGATATGCACAAAGTATATTACTTATTACAACTTTACTACACATTGTGAAGAAAAGAAAAATCTGTCCGTGGACAGCAAGGTTGTATTTATCCCTTCCGCAGAGGTAAGTGGAGTGACTCTTGGCAGTATGTTTGAGGTTTCTGTAGACAAGGACGGAAACCAGACAGCTACCGAGAGAGATATAAGCGGCGTCCTTACGTACAAGGGATCTGAAGCCATTGACAAGGGATCTACCATCGCCGTTTATGACGGAACGCTTAATGATGACGGAAGCGTTGATGGAGAAGTCGGATACTTCGAGATCACCGAGAATCAGGGTGAGGGAAAGTACGCATATAGGAGCGCAGACCTTAAAAATGTCCTGGCCCTTCCCGAGATCGTTCCCGTTAAAGCGGAAAGAATCGGCGAGGAAATGACGGCCCTGATTCCGAAGTCTGATCTTAAGTTTGATAAGAGATTCCGTGATATATTGGGATTTGATGAAGTAGCCGAGGTGGATCCCGGAGATTACCTTGCTTTCTACGAAGGCGATATTTCCAAGGTTCAAGATCTCGATTCGCCGGAAGGTATTGAGTTTAAAGGCTATGCAAAGGTTTTGTCCGTATCGGAAGAAAACGGAAAGTTAAAGGTTACCTTTGAGAACGCTTCCGCTGAAGATGTGGTATCCTCCGTTAATCTTTATATGAAGACCGGGGAAGTAGCCCCCGAACTTGCCGAGATTGATGAGGAAGCTATAAAGCAGTCCATGCTTGATGAGATCGAGAGAAGCAATCTTGTTGATGAGGCAAGTGATTATCTTTGCGATGCGCTTCTTACCGATGAGGCTGATCTGTCAAATTACAAAAACAGAGATAAATTAGCCGCTATGAAGTTCAAGACCGGAGACGGCGACGAGCTTACTTTTGATGAGGTAAGAAAGCTTGCGGACGGTGGAAAGAAGGTTGAGGTCGGAGATGTCAACGTTTCTTTCGTTGTAAGCGGAGCGCTCCAGCATTTCGAGGGAAAAGCCGGACTTCGCGCGGAGGTAACGGTATCTTTAAAGATTACCGTATCTCTTGGAGAGGCCGGAAACATCGAGATCACACCTATGATCGTATTTGAGCAGGAGGTTCTTATAAGCCCTGCGATTAATGTTAAGGGTAAGTGGGGATATTTGCTTGGATTCATCCCTTATCTTGCTTATATTGATATCGACCCTACTTTTGAATGCGGTACTTATACCGGATTCGGACTTAACGTTACTATTATGACCACAGAAAAAGAAGACGAAGACGGCGAATTCGCCGATATGGTCAAGGAGTACAACGACAACGCCGGAGACGGAAAGTATAAGCGGGAAGATACGGTAAAGAACCTGATCAAGTCGGGAGATTCTTTAAAGAAACTTGCAGACCTTAAGAAAGGTGCGGAGTCAGGCGCCGGAGGCCAGTGGGAAGGCGGAAAGAAGAAGGAAAATGAAGACGGTCCTCTTATGGAGAACCAGTCTCCCGGTGTCGGAGGATCTCTCCCCGATAAGTATTCGGCGATGCTTGGAAATGACGCGGCGTATATCGATCTTGTAAACAAGGAGATCGGTACCTTCGCAACACCTGTGGATCCTTTCCATCTTGTTGAATTCAGTATCGGTGCATACTTTGTTGTATCCTTTAAGCTTAATGCGATGATCGGTACAGGTGTATCCTACGAGAACGCTAAACAGTTTACCTATCACGTAAGAAAGTATGTATGCGCAAGGGGTGAGGATGAGAAGGAGTCAAGCCAGGCCGATCTTGCAACACCTCACTTCAGAGCAGACTTCTATGCCTTTGGTATGATCGGTATCAGAGTCGGTATCAGGATTGATGTACGTCTCGGTATCATCTCTACAAAGCTTGCATCTATAGGCGTTACAGCCGAGATCGGTCTGTATGCAGAAGTATACGGATTCCTGTATGTCTGGTATGAGTGGACTTCGGGACAGGGCTCTACGTCGGGAGCTATGGGCTCTGTATACTTTGAAGTAGGTATTTATCTGGAGATCAATTTTGTAGCTCAGTTGGGCGATGGAAAGTATTCGAAGGAGATTTCCCTCTATGAGAATACATGGCCACTTGTAAAATTAGGAGCTGAGTCTGTACCTCTTGATTTTACCATCGAGAGATACAGCGATGATCTTGATATAGAATATCCCGAGGGTAAAAACTATGTATCTCTTCCCGAGGATCTTTACAAGATCAATATGATGGATATGAAGTCCGGCGAAGTCTCCGAAGAAAATGTGGATTCCCAGGAAAGCTGCGGAGAGGGCAAATCCTTTACGATGCGAGGACGTAAGTTTACTCAGTACGATGAAGAGAATTTCTATATTGAGTGTTACGATACGGATGAGGACGGAAATAAGCTGGATACCTGCTCGTTTATCTACGTTCCCGCTACAAACGAAGTACTTGTTAAGCCCGCAAACACTCTGACAAATGAGGTTTGGGGAGAAGTAAAGTTCACATACAAGAATACTTCCTTCGGATTTAATACAATGAAGATGAGCCGTACGGTTACTCTTCACTGGGAAGGTACTCCCGCTGCGGCTACAGTCGAGTACTATATGGAGACTAAGCCCGGAAGCGGCGAGTACGAGCTTAAGGAAGAAGGCGAGTTCGACGGCTTTAACGGTATCGAGTACGATATCATCGTTGATGATGACTTCACCTACAAATACGACGGCTACAGGCTTTCAAATGTTGTATTTGAAGATACCGCTATACTAAAGGAAAAGTATTACAGCCTTCTTGAAGAGTACAACGAAATGGCAAGTGCATACTTAAGAAACGGAAACAACGCAGATGTGGTTGAATCTATGCGCCTTCGCCTTGATGCTGCCTTTAAGAACCTAAATACATACGGACAGAACCTTCTTGATACTATTAAAAACGGCAAGGGAACGTTATATTTCCTTATGGGAGAGGAAGAAACCGTTGTTAAGGTTTATTACGACCATATCGTAAATGACGTAACCTGGCGAGTATTCGGCGATCCGAATATGGCCGGTGAGATGGGTACTATCCTTGGACACGGCAAGGTAGAAAATGTTGCGGAAGGCGAAAGCATAAACGAAAAGCTTGAAGATGCAAGAAAGATCCTTTCAAAGTACGAAGACGCAGTAGAGCTTGATAAGATAGAGATTGCCGAGGATGTGGAGGATGCTGAATTTAAAGCCTTTGATGAGAAGGCCCTTATGGAAGATAAGCCCATTGTTGTTGACTTCTATGTTAAGGCAAAGACCTACAACCTGACCTGGGTCTTTGATGAAGAAAAGGTTGCGACACAGGAAGTAGGCGCATACTACAGAACAGAGCTTACGCCTCCCGAGATTGATGTAACCGAAGGTTACTATCTCCTTTACTGGGATACTTCGGATATGTCAAAGGATCTTGGACTTGGTATCTACATACCTGATATTTTAACCAAGGGTTATAAGTATGTGATGCCCGCAAGGGATGCTGTCATTACGGCAAAGCTTCAGCCTAAGAAGTATAAGATTGAGTGGTACAGCGGTGACAGAATTCTTGCGAGGGATTATTTTGCAGAATATGGCAGCGTGATTTCAAAGAGCCCCTGGTTCCCCCATAATTCAAATGACCACCAGATAGAGCATTGGTCTTTGGAGACAGCAAACGGTCTTGTTCCCCTTGAAGAATCTATGACCATGCCGGCAAGCGATATCAAGCTCTTTGTTGAGTATGAGTTTATACCTTATACCGCAACCTTTATGGATGGCAACAGGGTAGTTGCAAAGATCGATGAGGATGAGGACTTCTTTGTAAAGACGCCTGCATATACTGATGAGACCAGAAAAGCTCAGGGATACGACCTTAAATGGCTTTTCCACGCTCCCGCATACTCAGGTCTTTCGGACAGTGAATACGCACCGGGAGATAAGGTCAGAATGCCATATTCGGACGTAACATTTACCGCGGTTTGGACCTGCGCTACCCACAGGTGGGACGGAGGAGTAGTTACCTCGAATCCTACCTGCACATCCGGCGGAAGCAGACTTTATACTTGCCTAAACTGCGGCGAGACAAGGACGGAGAGCATCCCTGCTACAGGCGTTCATACCTATGGCGAAACAAGCTATACCTGGGGCCAGGATCACGTTGCATGTAATGCGAGAAAGGTTTGTACAAGCTGCCAAAGAGAGGTTACGGAGACAACTACAGCTATTACAGCCGAAATAATAGTTGAGCCTACGGCTACGTCTACCGGTATCAAGAGATATACCGCTACGTTCTCCGGAGCAAACGGATTCGGAACCTGCGTAGACGATGTAGAGATAGTTTTGGACAGAGGTTTATATTACACCGTATTCGATACAAACCGTGCTCCTGTAAGCGGAGATACTCTGACTATAACTATTCCGGATTATATTGCTTGGGAGGATGGTGCAGATGCTAATTTACTCCTTGTTGACCTTGTTATATATGTTTACGACGGAAGCGGATATTATCCAGCTTACGGATATGGCACATCCGACCTTGACAGCCTTGATTACGGCCAGGTACAGATGAACACAGTATATAATATTACTCTTAGTCAGGATGTTGACCCCGGCTTTACCGGTGACATTTCGGAGTACCCGGCACCGCCCACGAAGGTTATATTTACAAGATAGTAAAAACAAATAAACAAATAATCAAAAAAATAACCGGAGGATAGCTTATATCCTTCGGTTATTTATTGCTTGTACCTTGCGTAAGATAAAGGTCACTCGATTGTATAAGAGTAGTCTTCAAAGTCTGCCGTCAGTTTGATACTTGAATCAAGATTTGTACGGTTTATTTCTTTGTGGCCGTCTTTTCCGGCTCTTTTTACAGCTTCATAATCATTTTTACCGGCGAAAAGATCCAGGTACCAGATCTGTGGTTTGCCGGGCATAAAAAGCTGAACAGCTCTTGCGGTTCAGGCCTTTGTGGGGTCATATGTAAAGCAGTGGAACCTTATTCTGGCTGCAGCTTTGCTTGCTATTATTCCCGTTGTGGTCTTGTTCTTCTTTGCTCAAAAGCAGATTATGGAAGGTATGATAGAGGGTGCGGTAAAAGGTTAAAACAGTTCCTGTATATATTTTTTTAAGAAAGGGCTTATCGCAATCTGCGGTAGGCTTTTTCTTAAATTTCGCGGTTTGGGAGCATTTGACTCATATTTTCAATAATGGTAAAATTAGGGGGTAATTTCGGAGATGATTCTTTAGTTTATCTTACGAAAGAACCGTTGTTTAATCTACTGATATTGGAGATATCATGGCTGATAAAAATTCGCCCATAATAGTTGATGGGTATGCTTTTTACAATGAACCGGATGCGATACTGGCTGAGGCCGAGCGCAAGAAGGTTGAATATCTTCATACGCATCTTAATACATCCGATCCTGACAAGGTATTTGCGGTATACTCAAAGGCTGTTGCTGACAGGATGTTTAAGACTCCTATAGGCGTTGACTTTTTACGCGAGATGCAGACCTTTTTGATAGAGCAATGCGATTACAATCCCGCGGATGTTCCGCCGATACCGCTTTTTGCCTTGTATGACAGGACTCTTAGAAATGCCGAGATCATAGATCACAAAAAGATATCTGTTCAAAAGCCTGAAAAGAAGAAGGAAAAAGTACCCTTTATCTTTATTTCGATTGTTTTGAACATTGCTCTTATTGCGGCTGTTATTGCTATGTTTTTTATCACACTTAAATCGGACCAGCCGAATATACTTAACTACGAGACAGCGCTTATAAACAGGTACTCTGAATGGGAAGAAGAGCTTTCCGTCAGAGAGAATGCGCTTAGGGAAAAGGAAAGAGAGCTTAAGCTTAAGGGAGAAGAATAGTCTTTTGGATATAACCGGAGGTTACTGATGGGAAGAGGTAAGATTCTTGTTGTTGATGACGAAGCCCGTATGAGGAAGCTGGTCAAGGACTTTTTGGTTAAAAGTGAATACGATGTACTTGAGGCTGAGGACGGTCAAAAGGCAGTTGATATTTTCTTTGAAAATAAGGATATTGATCTTGTACTTTTGGACGTTATGATGCCTAATATGGACGGCTGGGAGACCTTAAAGGAGATCAGGCAGTATTCCCAGGTACCCATAATCATGCTTACCGCAAGGAGCGAGGAAAGGGACGAGCTTCAGGGATTTAAACTTGGAGTTGATGAGTATATTACAAAGCCTTTTTCACCTAAAATCCTCGTGGCGCGGGTTGATGCCGTGCTAAGGCGTGCGGGAAGCGGCGAAAGCGATGAAGTTATCGAATGTGGTATAATAAAGATCGATACGGCAGCGCATCAGGTGTATGTTGAAGGAACGCCAATAGATCTTAGCTTTAAAGAATTTGAACTTTTAGAGTATTTTGCCAAGAATAAAGGCATAGCTCTTTCGAGAGAAAAGATCCTCAACAATGTCTGGGATTACGATTATTTCGGTGAAGCCCGCACTATCGACACCCATGTTAAAAAGCTTCGCAGCAAGCTTGGAGACAAGGCCGGCGATATGATCAAGACTATTTGGGGAATGGGATATAAATTTGAAGAGAACCACTAAAAAAAGGTTTATATCGATAAAGGTACAATTCTCACTTATTTTCATCGGAGTAATGGTGGGAGTTGTTTTGCTGTGCATTTTTATAAACTCCTTTTCTTTAAAAAGCTTTTATACGAGAGATAAGGTAAGGCTCTTAAAAAGCGTGAACAACGAGATAATCAAGGAGTTTTCAAACTCGGATAGTGCTTCGGCTGCGCTGCAGAACAGGCTTAATGAACTGTCAAGGGCCAACAATCTTTCTATGGTTGTCGTAGATGATAATTCAAGTACACTTTTTTCTTCCATAAACGGAGAGAGGGATATGGAGTTTCGCCTCCTTGGCTATATTTTAGGGAAGAATGAAGAGTTTAAATCTCAGCATATAGTTGAGGACGGCGGAGATTATGTGATCAGGCGGATCATGGGTGGCGGACCGGGTGCCGGAGAAGCCCTTGAGCTTTTCGGAAGATATGACAGCGGTATTTCGCTTCTTATGCGCATCCCTATCGCAAGTATCGAGGAGAGTACAAAATACGCAAACAGATTCTTTATCTATGTTGGTATAATCGGAATTGCTTTCGGAGCCCTGATCATTTGGATCGTTACCGGAAGGGTTACGAAGCCTATAAAGGAACTGAATGATATCTCTACAAAGATGGTAAATCTTGATTTTGATGCAAGATATAAGGGGGATCATCAAAATGAAATAGGGCTTTTGGGAGATAATATAAATATGCTCTCGGAGTCACTTGAGAAGACTATTTCGGAGCTTAAAAGCGCCAATCTTGAACTTAAAAAGGATATTGAGAAGAAAGAGCAGCTCGATGAGATGAGGATGGAGTTTATCTCCAATGTTTCTCATGAATTAAAAACCCCGATTGCTATAATACAAGGATACGCGGAAGGTCTTAGGGACGGAGTATCCGATGACCCTGAAAGTATTGCATATTATTGCGATGTTATAGTTGATGAATCGGCTAAAATGAACAAAATGGTTAAGCAGTTTCTTACTCTTAACCAGCTTGAATTTGGCGGTGAGACTATTAATCTCGAAAGATTTAATCTTACGGAGATGATCAAAAACTATCTTCAGTCAGCTTCCGTACTTGCCAGCCAAAACGAGATAGATGTAGAATTTGACGATTCTGTATCCGTCTGCGCCTGGGGTGATGAATACAAGGCAGAGGAGGTTCTTACAAATTACTTCTCAAATGCCGTTCATCACTGTAAAAAAGGCTCTGACGGACGTAAAGTTATCAGGGTTACCTTAGAGCATATCGGCATTAACGTAAGGGTTAATGTCTTTAACTCCGGTGATAATATTCCGGAGGAATCTATTGAGAGACTCTGGGAAAAGTTTTATAAAGTTGACAAAGCCCGTACGAGGGAATATGGTGGTAGTGGCGTTGGACTTTCCATCGTCAAAGCCATCCAGGATTCTCTTGGTAAAGAATACGGTGTTTTAAATAATCCGGAAGGTGTAACCTTCTGGTACGATCTTGAGGAGAGATAGTTACTATGAACATGACATTTAACACTTACTATGAACAGCTTGTTTATGAAGTAAATGTCCTGAAGAGGTATTCGGCCGAAAGCGAATTTACCGCTTATCTGGATACTGTTTTAAATAGGGCAGCTACGGCGCCGTCACTTAGCGGCGAGCTTCGTAAAGAGCTTATCAAAAACTTCCTTGTTTACGGACAAAGACAGAGGGCTAACGGAAACCCTGTTTCCGACAGGTATATGGACTATATCTATCCCGGTATGGGTATTCCGGAGGTGCTTGAAGCAAAGACAGCTCAGCCCGTGCAGCAGACAGCCCCTCAGCAGGCGGTTCAGCCTCAGCCTGCGCAGCAGACAGCCACGCAGCCGGTAGTCCCTCAGACTGCAGCATATTTGGCCCCTCAGCCTGCGTCATATCAGGAAACTGCCAAGGCACAAAAGGCCGCCGCACCAAAGGTTAAAAAGCCCGGTGCCGAATTTGCTATCGGCGGAATTGTACTTAGTATCCTCGGAACAATCCTTATCCTTACAGGATTTATTACTCTGGCTATGAACTTCTTTGACAGCTTCTGGCAGGGAATGGCGCTCTATCTTGTCTGCGCCGTAATACTTGCTTTTTCGGAACTCATTGTGAGACGTCTTGTGAAAAAGCTTTCCTATGTATTTTCAGGACTGGGAATAGCGGGATTTTTTGTTGTAACCGTTGTCAATTATTTTGCGCTTGAACTGTTTAATTTCTGGATTGCAATGGGCATTATACTCTTGCTTTCGGTACTTACGGCCGTGTTTGCAAGATTTAAGAAAGCGGCGCTCTTTACGATCATCGGATATGCATCCGTATTTGCAGAGCTTTCCCTTGTCGGAAGTATAGAGAACCCTATCCAGATGTATGTTCTCTACGGAATAATGCTTTTTGAACTTGCTCTTTGGATGATCATCCCTGCTGATAAACATGGCGCATGGTTTAGCTACGTTACCCTTGCGGGAAACATCGTTTTCCTTGTATCGACACTTTCATGGTACGGTATCCAGAAAGAGTCCGACGCTACGATTTTCATTGTAAGAAATGCAGTTGTAGCTGTTAACTATATTTTGCTTGCGGTTGGATTTACCGTTTCCTGCAAGAGGTTCTTTGCACCCGTAGCCTCAGGAGAAAGCCCTAAGAAACGCCCCGGCGGAATCATTGCCCTTTTAGAGATCGGTACTGCATTCCACATTGTATTTAATCTTGTATACCTTGATGCATTTAAGGCATTCCTTAATAAAAATATTACAAACACCTTTGTAATCCTTGCATCACTCGTTGCCTTCGGACTTTGCGCATTCCTTCTCTATAAGAAGGACAAGATGCTTTCAAGAGCGCTTATCCTTTCCGTTTTGGTATTCGGGCTCTTTTCAAGCATGGTATTTACCGTATTTATTGCGGGAATACTCGGAATGTTTGTTTTTGTACTTGCGGTAGCGCTCCTTTGCATTTTTACAAAGGAGAAGCTCTATCGGATCATGGATATCATTCTTAAGGTGTTATTTGCTATTTCCTGCATCAGTAATGCCGCAAGCCATGAAGGCGACCCTTCGGTTTATGCCGCTGCTGTATGTCTTGCAGTACTTATAATGATAGGATCCGGATTCAAGGTTCCTTCACACATCATCCTTACGGGAACATTTATCTATGTGATCTGCAGTTTCGCACCTTATAAGCTTTATCTTATGCTTATTTCCGGAACTGTAATGCTTGCCGTGTTTGCTTTCCATAACGTAAAGTGGTTAAAGGCAAAGCGTATACTTGTATTTGATATTTTTGCAATGGTAACTATCTGTTTTGTACTTGGATTCCTGAATCATCCTTTCTACAGAAACGACTATATTACCATCCTTCTTGTTTTCTGCTTCGGACTTGCCGTACTTGTTCAGTATCTGCTCAAGAGCTATGGTATGTTCTTTGCCGGAAATATGATGCCTGTTGCTGCCTATCTTTCATACTTTGTATTTGTGATCCGTCTTAAAGACGCCTTCATCACAAGCGGTATTTTGATGTTTGTAGCCCTTGTGTGCGTGGCACTTGGCTTCCTTATGAAGCAAAAGGCAGTCAGAATCTACGGACTTGTTCTTGCTATGTTTGTTTGCATTAAGCTTGCAATCTTTGATATCGCAGACGCAGCAACTCTTACAAAGACCATTATGTACTTTGTTGTCGGCGTTCTTGCCCTTATTATCGCCGGGGTATACATTGTTATGGAGATGGTACTCCTTAAGAAAAGCCAGGCCGCTGAAGGACAGATCGCAGCTGCTAAGCCGCAGCAGGAACCCGCCCCCGCCGAAACTGAACCTGTTATATTTTCTGAAAATGTAAAGGAAGAGCAGAGCCCGGATATTTCTGTGCAAAGTGACAGTAATGAGTCTGTATAATAAGAAATTGTTTGACAATTTAGACAATAATTAATAATATATTTAAAACAGTAATTTTTCATAAAGAAAGTGACTGATATGAGGACCTCAAGATATAAAGCAGCAAAATTCTTAATCATTTTAGGCTCTATTTTGTGCGTGTCCATCTCTGCTTTTTCGGGCGTGGTTATAGCCCGCAGGGGTGATGTATCTATAGGTGGGCTTGCTCTGCCCGTTTCCGGATTAAACGGAACCCTCCAGTCACTTTCATTTTTTATTTGTATTGCGATGGTCCTTCTTGATTATAAGTTTGGATTTATCGCTTCTGCCTGCTGCATCGGAATCTCGTTTTTCGGTGCAACAAGAACAATATTTGTTTCACACAGCATTTCTTCCTTGCCCGGCGCTATAAACTGCATCGTCAATGTCTTTGCTCTTGTCCTTATCAGTACTCAGCTTAAAAAGAGCAGACTTGCCGAGATGACGGATAAGCTGACCGGACAGATAAACCGCTACGGATTTGAAGAAATCATCCATAAAAAGATCAGAGCTTTTGAAAAAGGCTCTATTGTTTTCCTGCACCTTCAGGGACTTACGGATATTAACGTTAATCTCGGAAGAAATATGGGAGATAATGTTTTAAAAACAGTCTCAAGCAGGATCGATACTATAATCGGCGGGCTTGGAGAAGCGTACAAATTAGAGGGAAGTGAATTCGCGATCTTTGTCAAAGAAGGACATGACTGTGAAGAGCTTGTTAAAAAGATTATTTCCAGTGTTGAAGAAAAAATCGTTATGCAGGGTGAAGACAGCACCCTGAATGTTTACGTTACCTGTAAAGCGGGTATTGCGGATTGCTTAAACAAGTATGTTAATCCGGACACACTTATGAAAAACGCCGATATTGCTATGAACCATGCCCTCAGGGTCGAGGATATGAAGTATTGCTTCTTTAACGAGCGTATCAAGCAGATCGCCGAGAGAGAGCATGATGTTGAGCTTTTTATCAAAGATGCTCTTGAGAACAATTACTTTTATCTTGTATACCAGCCTCAGTTCAGGATTAACGGAAAGAGGCTTAGGGGCTTTGAATCCCTTATCAGAATGAAACTCCCGGACGGAAGCTTTGTCAGTCCTTCTGAGTTTATTGCCGTTGCGGAAAGAAGTGACCTTATCCTTAAGATAGATAATTTCGTATTAAGACGAGCTATGGAAGAATTTAAAGAGGTTTGCGAGCTTTACGAAAACAACATCACTCTTTCGATCAATATTTCCGCTAAAGATATCGCCTTTGATGGTTTTGTGGAACAGCTTCTTGAGGTGATAGAGGATACAGGATTCCCGAGACAGTGTCTTGAACTTGAGATTACAGAGTATTCATTTGCAAAGTCTTCGGATATTACTATCGCGAATATCAAAAAGCTCCGTGAGCATAATATCATGTTCGCTATCGACGATTTTGGCACCGGTTATACATCGCTGGCACAGCTTCTTAATCTTCCTGTTAATATTCTTAAGATTGACAAGAGTCTTGTCGATAATATCTGTACAAATGAAGCTAACCGTGACTTTGTAAATGCGGTAATCTATATGGGACACCTTATGAAGTGCGAAGTTATATCCGAAGGTGTTGAGGATGAGAGACAGCTGTCTTTGCTAAGAGAGCTCGGATGCGATTTTGTTCAGGGATATGTCTGGAGCAAGCCTATTGATTATACCTCAGTATTTGAAATGTGCAGGGAATATTTAAATGTTTAAAAACAGATTGATAAAAAGAATAATTCCGGGATTTTTAGCGGTTCTTTCCCTTAGCCTTTCGGGATGCGGAAATGCTATACCCAGCATGGATGCAGACGTAGAGCAAAAAGTGGGAGAGTACGCCGGACTTGTTATGCTCAGATATGACGCCAATCATAGAAGCAGACTGATCGACTGGAGTAAAATTCCGCAGGAAGAGCCTGTTATAGAAGAGCCCGTGGTCACCGAACCCGAAGATTTACCTGAGCCCGAACCGGAAGAAGATATTAATAGATCCGGGGCGGTAGAGGTTACTGATGTGGCGGAAGAAGCTGAGGAAAGTATGACTCCCGAGGAGTTTTTGAATCTTGCGGAGGGTATGTCGCTTATTTACCAGGGTTACTCTCAAAGCAGCAGCTATCCGGAAGACGGAGAAGCAGATTCCTTCGCTCTTGATGCATCATCCGGAAAGAAACTCTTTGTCGTACATTTTATACTCTATAATCAATCGCCCCAGGATCAGGTTATTGATTTTCTTGGCGACGGATATGCTTTTAAATGCAAGATCAATGACAGTGTGACAAGGACTGCTTTAGTTACTATGCTGCTGGATGATATGTCTACATTCAGAGGAACGGTGGCGCAGGGATATGGAGAGCAGCTTGTTCTTATTTTCGAGATAGACGAATCGGTGGAGGTATCGACAGCTTCTCTTATCATAAAGGGTAATGACGGACAGTGCACCCTCCCACTTGAATAATGAATATTATTAATCGCCCCTGTATACACTACGTATGCAGGGGATTTTTCTATGCATAAAAATTCATTGAAAATTTTTTGAAAAAAGTTGTTGACATTAATCTCCTAAGGTGGTAATCTAAGTGAGCTGTCGCCGAGAACGGCACAGCGAAAACGAAATGATCCTTGATAACTGAACAGCAATGCAACCCTGAAGATTCTTTAAGAATTATTTCAGAGAACAGATCTTAAAAGATCAACCCAAATAACAGTAAATGT
>CADATP010000053.1 GCA_902790935.1 uncultured Lachnospiraceae bacterium
GAGGAGACCCAGTATCTTGTTATCGAGGATGAGTTCCCTGCAGGAAGACCTGCTCTTGATAAGGTCGGAGTAATCTTTACCGACAAGGAAACTGTCGATAAGGTTGAGAAGATGAAGGTCTGCACCTGCCTTAATCCTTTACATACCGCTCTTGCCGTATACGGATGCATTCTTGGATTTACCCGTATCTCGGACGAGATGAAGGATGAGGACTTAAGAAAGCTCGTGGAAACCATCGGTTACAAAGAGGGACTTCCCGTTGTGGTAGATCCGGGAGTACTTAATCCTAAGGAGTTCATTGATACGGTACTTAACGTGCGCGTACCTAATCCTTTTATGCCGGATACTCCGCAGAGGATCGCTACCGATACTTCACAGAAGCTTCCCATCAGATTTGGTGAGACTATAAAGAACTACATTAAAACAGGACTTGATCTTAATGATTTAAAGTGCATTCCTTTCGTATTTGCCGGATGGATGAGATATCTGATGGCTGTAGACGATGAGGGAGCTGCATTTAAGCCCAGTGACGATCCGAGGCTCGAGAGCGCAAGCAGAGTAGTTTCCGGCATAAAGCTCGGGGACAAGGTAAGCGCCGAGGACTTAAGACCTCTTATGGAGGACTCCACGATTTGGGGCGTGGACCTTTTTGAGGCAGGACTCTCAGAGCGTGTCACAAACTACTTTAATGAACTCATTGCGGGTAAAGGCGCTGTACGCCGCACCCTGCATGATATTGTAAGTTAATCGTAGAAAAATAAAATATTGAGGAGGTATCGGCATGAATGTATTTACTACAGACAAGATCAGAAATGTGGTACTGCTGGGTCACGGGGGTAGTGGCAAAACCTCACTTGCCGAAAGCATGGCTTTCCTTTCGGGGGAGAAGCCGCGCATGGGCAGTGTTGAGGCCGGCAATACATTAAGCGACTTTGACAAAGAGGAGATCAAAAGGGGATTTTCCATAAAGACATCCCTCTTACCTATAATCTGGGGAGATTATAAGATCAACATCTTAGATACGCCCGGTTCGCCGGACTTTATCGGAGAGACTGAAGAAGCGCTTTCTGTTGCCGATGCCGCCATAATCGTTGTTTCTGGTAAGGCGGGTATCGAGTCGGGTACAAAGAGAGCCTGGGAGATGTGCGAAAAGAGAAAGATGCCGAGGATGGTATTCGTTACGGATATGGATATCGATAAGGCATCCTTCCGTAAAGTCGTACAGGACCTCCAGGAAATGTACGGAAAACGTATTGCTCCTTTCCATCTGCCAATCAGAGAAAACGAACAGTTTGTGGGATATGTAAATGTTATCCAGCAAAAGGCAAAAAAGTGGAATGCCCACGGAACGGTTGATAAGGTTGACGTTCCTGACTATTCACAGGAGAATTTAAAGATCTGCAGGGATGTTTTGCTTGAAGCCGTAGCGGAGACCAGCGAAGAATTTATGGACCGCTACTTTAACGGGGATGAATTCTCGGAGGACGAAATAAGACAGGCTATGAGAGTCGGCGTATTTGACGGATCCATCGTGCCTGTGCTTATGGGTTCAAATACCCTTGCAAGAGGTATGTTTACATTGATGGCCGATATCATCAAGTACTTCCCTAGCCCCGACAGATGCAAGTGCGCCGGCATAAATACTGTTTCAAACGAAGTATTTGAGGCTGATTACGATTTCTCAAAGCCCAAGTCGGCTTACGTCTTTAAGACGATTGCCGATCCCTACATCGGAAAGTATTCCCTTATAAAGGTCAATTCCGGAGTACTTAAGCCCGATGATATAATGTATAATTACCACAGAGATACCGATGAAAAGATCGGTAAGCTCTTTGTACTT
The DNA here is from genome assembly GCA_902790935.1 of uncultured Lachnospiraceae bacterium. Classification (GTDB taxonomy): domain Bacteria; phylum Bacillota; class Clostridia; order Lachnospirales; family Lachnospiraceae; genus AC2028. Next base: position 1,841 of record CADATP010000053.1, read on the forward strand.
AACGCTTCGAAACCTGAAGACGTTACGGAGCTGCATGCGGGAGATATCGGTGCTCTCGCCAAGCTTTCGGTCACACAGACTACGGATTCGCTCTCTACCCGTAAGAATCCTGTCACTTATCTTAGAGCCGCTATCTCAAAACCCTATACCGCAAGGAGCTACAAGGCCTGCAAAAAGGGAGATGAGGATAAGATCTCACAGGCTCTTTCAAAGATGATGGCAGAGGATCTTACGATCAAGTGCGTTACGGACAGTGAAAATGCCCAGTCCCTTATCTATGGTATCAGCGGCCAGCACCTTGAGGTTGTTCAAAGTATCCTTTCGGAGAAATACAAGGTTGACATAGAGCTGGATAAGCCGAGGGTAGCTTTTAAGGAGACGATACTTAAAAAGGCCGATACAGAATATAAATACAAAAAGCAGTCCGGAGGCCATGGCCAGTACGGACATGTAAAGATAACACTTGAGCCTTCCTACGATACCGACACGCCCTATATTTTCGAGCAGACGGTTGTGGGCGGAGCTGTTCCAAAGAATTTCTTCCCCGCTGTCGAAAAGGGCATTGCGGAAGCGGTTAAGGGAGGACCTCTTGCAGGATACCCCGTAAGAGGCGTCAAGGTAACGCTGTATGACGGAAGCTACCACACGGTAGACTCTTCGGAGCTTGCCTTTAAGGTGGCTGCGGAACAGGCCTTTAAGCAGGGATTTATGGATGCAAACCCTGTACTCTTAGAGCCCATAGTAACCCTTAAGGTTATTGTACCCGACGAGTATACGGGAGATGTTATGGGAGACCTTAATAAACGAAGAGGTAAGGTCTCGGGAATGAACCCCATAGAAGGCGGATTTAAGGAGATCGTCTGCGATATCCCTTATATCGAACTTTACGAGTATGATACAAAGCTCTACTCTATGACTAAGGGAAGCGGCGTATTCTCCTACGAAAACGCAGGATATGAACAGGCACCGGCAGATATCGCCCAGAAACAGATAGATGCCGCAAAGAATAAATAATCAGCAAAGGAAAAAAGGAAGATGTTTTCAAAGAAATTATTTAATGATGGATGGCAATTTGTAAAAGCTGCTCCGGGTACGGATTTTGACAAAGCGGGGAGTCTTGAATTTAAGGACGTAAATATACCCCATGACTGGCTTATTTATCAGGGGCTGGATCTGTATGAGGACGGCGTTGGCTTTTATAAAAAGGTTTTTAACCTTGAAAAGAAAGCCGGACGAAGGTATGAAATTTACTTTGAAGGCGTCTATATGGATGTGACCGTAAACGTAAACGGAAAGTATGCGGGTGAATGGAAATACGGTTATACCAGCTTTTTCTTTGATGTTACAGAACAGTTACAAGACGGGGAGAATGAGGTTATCGTAAGAGTAAACCATATCTCTCCCAACAGCAGATGGTACAGCGGCGCGGGAATATACAGAGATGTATACTTTATCGAAAATTGCAACACGCATATCGTAACGGACAGCCTGTATGTTTCCGCAAAGCCTGTTTTAAAGGAGGGCCAAAAGCCCGGAAAGGATGCCGATTACTCGGGCAGCTGGGAAGTTAAAGTAAGCGCCGAGATCAAAAATGCGGTACCTAAAAGTAAGATAACTCTCTGGTTCCCCAAGGCAGGAAAGAGTCACAGCGCCCTTATCGGAGCCGTCAGCGCCGAAAAGCTTCCTGAGGATGTTGTCAGAGTAGAGTTTACCGAGAATTTTGAGGACGTAAAGCTTTGGTCTTTGGAAGAGCCAAACCTTTACGATGCGGTCATCTGCGTTACAAATCCCGACGAGGATTATACGAGAGATGAGAAATTCTTAGCGCCCGGAGGCCCCGTGGGAGACAGACTTGAGACAAATTTCGGATTCAGGGATTTTGTCCTCGACAATAACCATGGGTTATTTGTAAACGGAAAGCACGTTAAACTGCAGGGCGTCTGCGAACACCACGACCTCGGCGCTCTCGGAGCCGCTTTTAACAAAGAGGCTATGAGACGTAAATTTGAGATTCTTCGCGAAATGGGAGTAAACGCAATACGTACCTCCCACAATATGCCGGCGGTGGGTCTTCTTGATCTTGCGGATGAAATGGGATTCTTGGTATTTTGCGAATCCTTTGACGTTTGGGAGGGCAAAAAGACCGATTACGATTATGCAAGATTCTTTAAAGACTGGCATGAAAGAGATATCAGAGGCTGGATCAGAAGAGACAGAAATCATCCTTCTATCCTTCTTTGGAGTATCGGAAACGAGATATATGATACCCATACTCCGAGAGGACTTGAAGTTACTAAAATGCTTAAAAAGGAAGTCAGGGAAAATGACTTCTTTGAAAACGCCTACATCAGCATAGGCTCAAATTATATGCCCTGGGAAGGGGCACAAAACTGTGCGGATGTGCTTAAAGTAGCAGGATACAATTACGCAGAGAGACTCTACGACGAGCACCACGCGGCTCACCCCGACTGGTTTATCTTCGGAAGCGAGACTTCATCAACGGTCCAGAGCCGCGGAATATACCACTTCCCTTACGAAAAGAGTACTTTGGCAGATGACGATGAACAGTGTTCATCTCTTGGAAACTCTACCACAAGCTGGGGAGCTTTGAACTCCGAGTACTGCATAAAAGCAGAAAGAGACCATGAGTATTCCCTCGGACAGTTCCTCTGGTCCGGATTTGATTATATCGGAGAGCCTACTCCCTACCATACAAGGAATTCCTACTTCGGACAGATCGATACGGCAGGATTTCCCAAGGATGCTTTTTATGTATATAAATCCGCCTGGGTGGATTACAAAAAAGAGCCCTTTGTACACGTATTCCCTCATTGGGACTTTAACCCCGGACAGACGATTGATGTAAGGATTGCCTCAAACGCCCCGGAGGTTGAGCTTTTTGTAAATGGAAAGTCCCTCGGAAAGCAAAAAATAGACCATGAAAAGGGCGATGTGCTTACCGGAAATTATAAGGTTAAGTACGAGGCCGGTGAGATAGTGGGCGTTTGCTACGACGAAAACGGAAAAGAGCTGGACAGATGCGTGCGCCACTCCTTCGGAGACAGTGCATATCTTAAGGCAGAGGTTTATAAGCCCGAAAAGAAGCACTACGCCGGATGCGGAGATTTAGCTTTTGTTTATGTTTCAGCATTCGATAAGGACGGCTACCCGGTAGAGAATGCAAACGATCTTGTATATGTCAGAGTATCCGGAGCAGGATTCCTTGCGGGACTTGATAACGGCGACTCCACCGATACCGACGAGTATAAGGGAAATAAAAAGAGACTTTTCTCCGGAAAGATGATGGCGATAATAGCCATTGGTGATTCTAAAGGAGAGATAAAGGTCGAAGTTTCCGCCAAGGGCCTTAAGGGTTCTGAGGTTTTGATCCCCGTAGAAGGCTATAAAAAGACGGAAGGAATTTCTCTTCTTCCCGAAAGCTTTGCGGATACTGAGAATAAAAAGAACGAGCCTCTTGAAAGAATCAGAAAAATAGAGCTTACTTCCACAGTAACCGGATCTTTTGATGCGGACCATAAAGAAGCCGTGATAAGCGCTTTGATCTTCCCCGAATCCGTAAGGGGAGTGTATTCTGATGCGGATCTTATCTGGAAGGCTGTTAATGACGGCGGAATAGACAGCAATATTGCCAGAATAGAGCCCTTAGAGGGATTTAAGGCAAAGGTTAAGGTCGTAGGAGACGGTTACTTTAAGGTAAGATGCATGGCAAAATGCGGTTGTGAGGCTGCGAAGGTGATTTCCGAACTTGACTTTACGGCAGAGGGAATTGGAACCGCAAACCTTAATCCTTATGAGTTTGTTTCCGGAGGACTCTGGAACTACTGCGAGGGAGACATCGGAATCGGCAACGAAAAGGGTGTATCCAGCGCAAGAGGAGAAAGAAGCGTTATCGGATTTGAAAACATTGATTTTGGCGCATACGGATCCGATGAGATAACTATGCCCATTTTCAGCCTTTCAAACGATGAGTTCAGATTTAATCTCTGGGAAGGTATTCCCGGGGCGGAAGGAAGCACCCTCGTTCTTGAAGGCAGATACCAAAAGGAGATGATCTGGAATGTTTATCAGGAGGAAACCTATAAGCTTTCTAAGCGTCTTAAGGGCATCACAAACCTCTATATAGAGGCGAATGACAAGGTTCACTTTAAAGGCTTTATCTTTAAAAAGCTTCAAAAAGCCTTCGAACTTATACCCGCCGGTGAATGCGATGCTGTATACGGAGATAAATTTACAAAGACCGAAAGCAGCATAGACGGCATCGGAAATAACGTAACGGTGGAATTCGGGGATATGGACTTTGGAACAGATAAGGCCGGATTTATAAATATCAGCGGAAAGACCGATATAGATATCAATACTGTTCATCTTATCTATGAGTCCTGCGGTATTCAGACAAGGGACATATTGGAGTTTAAGAAAGAGGACGGAGAGACCCAGAGATTCGCCATCAGTCCTCTTACCGGAAAAGGAACCGTCAAGTTTGTATTCCTTCCCGGAAGCAGTTTTGATTTTAAGTCATTCAAATTTGAAAAATAGATTTGATTTGAGGATTTGAGCGATGAGTTTAACTTTAGGAGAGTGGATTAACAACAATTTTGATCTTATCTTTGTGATGGTTATTCTCGGGTACACGATTCTTTCCAACAGAAAGATGTACCGTACCACAAGGAGCAAATTCTTTGTTTTGATCATTTTGGTCGTGACGGAAGCTGTCTTTTCACAGATAGAGAAGTATTACGCCTCGCTTCCCGAAAGGACTGTAATGAGGTATATGCTTTCTACGGCATGCTACATACTGCGCCCGTCTATGATCTATGTGATCGTACTTATCGCGGCAAGAAGAGACAGCCTTAAGAAAAAGATCATTTACGCAATCCCGCTGGTCCTCTTTATTGCTGCAATGCTCATAGATATGCCTTTTGGAAATATCTACTATTTTGCCGTAGACAATACCCACCACCACGGGCCCTTATTCCCCGTCACATTTATTGTGCTGGCTCTGTATCTTGTGATGCTGTTTACACTCCTTATCGTAGAGAGCGATATTACAAAGAACGCCCTGGAGTTTTTTACGGTTTTGATCGGCATATTGTTTGTTGTGCTTAACATTGTCGGAGAGATATCGATACATCATTTCGGCGGGCATAACGAGATCGCAATAACTCTGGCCATACTTATTTACGCTATTTTCTTTAAGTCCTTTGAGGACAGAAAAGAGAAGGCTCAGCTTGAGATGACGGAGCTTAAGACCGGACTTTTGAATGAACATGCCTGCGTCGAGAGAGCCAATGAGATCAAGGCCCAGGGAAATATTACCGATTATGCGGCTGTATATTTTGACCTTGCAAGATTCGGACTTATAAATGACCAGTACGGAACCGAGATAGGAAATATCGCTATAGTTGAGTACGCAAAAAAGATCAAGATGTGTGTCAGAGAAGACGAAGCTCTTGCAAGACAGGGAAGCGACAGATTCATAGCTATAATCCTTAAGAGAAATCTTGATATTTTCCTCGATGTGCTTAAGGGAGTAGAGCTTAATTTTGTATCTGAGGGCGAGGAGTACAATCTCCCTATAAGCGCCCATGTCGGTATTTATCTGGTAGACGAAAAGGATGTTACGGGAGAGGAAGCTATATCAAACGCCCTCTCGGCTCTTACATACGGAAAGACCAACGGAAACGAAGTAACTTACTTTACCGCGGAGCTTAAAAGCTTCCTGCGAGACCAGAAGCAATTTGGAATGGATATCCCCATTGCAATGGCAAACGAGGAGTTTATCGTTTACTACCAGCCTAAGGTAAACAGCAGAACGTCCCTGCTTTGCGGCGCTGAGGCCTTAGTCAGATGGATAAGAAACGGCGAGCTCATTCCCCCCGGAAAGTTCATACCCATCATGGAAACCAAGGATCTTATGTGCGATATGGATTTTTATATGCTCAGACATGTCTGCGCCGACATATCGAAATGGATAGAACAGGGACTTGTCCCTCCTACCATTTCAGTCAACTTCTCAAGAAGAGGATTGTCAAATCCTAATCTGGCTAATGATATCAATTCCATCGTAAATGAGTATCATGTACCCAAGAAGATGATCGAGATAGAGATCACGGAAACAATAGACGAGTTCCCTATCAGCGTTCTCAATTCCTTTGTTGAGGATCTTCATAAGCTTGGATTTAAGGTGGCGGTAGACGACTTCGGAAGCGGAAGCTCCTCTCTTAGCCTTTTGAGAGAAGTTACTTTTGATACCTTAAAGATTGATAAGGGATTCGTGGACAGGGCGTATGCCAAGGATTTAACTATCTTAAGTTATATGATAAAATTGGCGAAAGCACTCGGCGTTGAGGTTCTTGCCGAGGGCGTAGAATACAAAGAACAGGTTGAAACTCTTTCATCCCTCGGCTGCGAGATCATACAGGGATATTTCTACGACAAGCCACTTCCCAAAGAGAATTTCGAGAAACGTATCATAAACAGGAGATATGTAAATGGATAGGATAGGGTTTATTAAAAAGGTCATTAAAGTTTTATCCATCATCGTTGCTGCTTTTTTGGTAATACTTATAATCGCTTTTATCGGACATGTTGTAAAGATCAATAAGTTCAATGAAACCGAAAGGCTTGTTACTGCCGACTCTACAACCACAGAGGCAATGGTCGACATTCATCCCAGAGGCGGCGTGACGGATACCTGGGAAAAGGAGAATACCGGACTCGGATATAAGCTTAACGCGAAGATCTATGAGTTTGTTGTGACCAACAATTCCCAGACTCTTATGGAGGACTGGAGACTTAAGATCAATATCCATGATACCTGCTATTTAAACAACGGCTGGTGCGGATCTTTTGAAATTCACCAGTTTGATGAAAACGGAACCGAAAAGACCCAAACTGTCGATCTTAGAAATTATAATGTTTCGGACCTTACAAACATTGATTATTCAATGGGCGGTCAGGATCTTCTCATCCCCTTAAAGAGCGGGGATTATATTGTATATATACCCGACGCATCCGGTGTTTCGGGTGAAGTTCCCCTTAAGGGAAGCCTTGATTTTTCCGGTATGGTAGTCTGCGGATTTATTATATATAACAGAACGGGAAATCTTGATCTGTCCGATTATGAGTTTAATTACAGATTGCATGTCTCATACTGGAGCGGAGCGGCCGGAAGATTCTACACGGTTTCCTTCCTCGCACTTGCGCTTATAATGCTCCTTCTGGCCGTTGTTTTCTTTATGACGGTTCAGTTCGAGGAAAGGTTTATCATCCAGGGAAAGATGGTGGAGGAAGCCCTCGGAGTTGTTTGCAATCTTTCAGATTCCAAGGACTATTATTCAAAGGAACATTCCGTCAGATGTGCGAAGTATTCCAGGATGATAGCCGAGAAGCTCGGTATGGACAAGAGCGACTGCGATACCGTTTATTACGCGGCGCTTCTTCACAATATCGGAAACTACTTTATACCGGAGCAGATTTTAAGAAAGACCGGCAAGATCACAACGGAAGAGTACTCCATCGTAAAGACACATACCACAAAAGGCGCGGAGCTTTTGAGGGATGTTCAGCATATCCCTCATGCACAGGAAGCTGCACTCTATCACCATGAAAGATATGACGGAACCGGATATCCCACGGGCAAGAAGGGTGATGAGATACCTCTTATTGCGAGAATAATCGCTGTTGCGGATGCGTATGATGCTATGAGCATCGACAGACCTTACAGAAAAAAGCTATCGAGAGATCAGATAAGAGAGGAATTCATAAAGAACAGGGGAACCCAGTTCGATCCGCTTATTGTCGGAGAATTCCTTGATATTATGGGAGAGAGAAATCTGTAGCTTTTAACCTGTTCTAACGGAGCCGTTTAATATGAAAAAGTGGAGAAAAAGAATCATAATCGCGTTTGTCGCGATAATCCTGAATATTGCCGGAAGATATTTATCCCATGTCTTTCGGTGTCCTGCTTATTTAAATATCATCGGAACTGTTTTGGCAGCATATCTTGAAGGCCCAATTGTATCGTCTGTTGTAGCCATAATAAGCTGGGGCGGAAGCCTCATCTTCTCAAGGTCGGATATATACTTTTTTGCACAGGATATTGCGGTAGCTTTGGCAGCAGGGCTCTTGTCAAGGAAAAACAAATTTTTCGAAAAGGTTCTTCTTACTGTCAGTGCCACCGCGCTTTTTGCCCTTATCCGCGGTGTTATCCTTGTTATCATCAATTACTTCGTGTACGGCGGAATGACGGGAATGAGGTACTCGGATGCCATCATCGACTTCCTCGGTACGCTTCATTTCCCTTTAAGCGTTTGTTATCTTATAGCCGCTATTCATGTGGCTTTTGTTGATGTTTTTATAGCGATGATGCTTTGCTACATCGGATTTGCCATGACGGCGTTCAGCAAAAAGATGAAACGATCCAGGAAGCTTAAAAAGGCTCTCGGCGGAAGCATAAAGCTTAGTATTTTAGTTGCTTTCGGGCTTTTGGCCGGTATCCTCGGAACGAGAACAGATGCATACGCAGAGAACGGTGTTTACTTCGTTGAGAGGGTTTACAATGCCGAAAACGGACTGGTAGGAGGCTGCTTAAACGCTGTTGAGATGACTGCTGACGGAACTATGTGGGTCGGCACCTACGGCGGACTTTACCGCTTTAACGGTTCTAAATTTGTTTTGATCGATGATATTAAAAACGTAAGAGCCGTTCAGGCTCTGTACGTAGATTCCGAGGACAGGCTCTGGGCCGGAACTCAGGATGCGGGAGTAACTCTTCTTAATATCGATAAATCTTTTCTAACCCTCGATATGAGTACGGGGCTTCCGTCAAATGCGGTAAAATCAATTATTTCGGACAGCAACGGACTTCTCTATATTTCAACCACCGGAGGCGTGGTTGTCGGAGAGTTTGACGGAGCTTGCTTTACTATCTTACATAAATATACGGATATAACCAATGTCAAGGACTTTACGGCTGATGAAAACGGTATGGTTGCCGGAGTGAACACTGTCGGAAAAGTTTTTTGCTTTAAGGACGGAGAGCCTGTAATAGAAGAGGACTTTGATACATTTGCAGCCACCTGCGTGGCTTTTGACAAAGACGGAAATCTGTTTGTCGGAACAGATTCCGAGATTGTTATGAAGTATTCTGTGAACAATCGCAAACTGTCAAAGATAGATTCCTACTCAGCCCTTTCCCTTAAGAATATCAAAGACATATATTTTGACGAGGGAGGATATACTTATATTGCTTCCGATACCGGAATCGGTTACATCGAGGGAAGTAGGACCAACCTTATAAAAACCGGAGATTTTAACAATTCCATTGACAGTATTTTCAAGGATTATCAAGGTAACCTTTGGTTCACATCTTCAAAGTGCGGTCTTTTGTCTTTAAGCCAGTCAACCTTCAGGGATATTTTCAGACTCTGCAATGCTGATGCGGCTGTCTGTAACGTCATAAAGGAATGGAATGAATGTATCTACGTAGGAACCGATGACGGACTTGAAATCCTCGACTTAAAAGACGGAAAGAGCATTAATAACAAAGTTACTGCGGATCTTGACGGAGTAAGGATCCGCAGTATGGTTATGGATAAAAACGGAAAGCTTATTGCGGCTACCAGCGGAAGAGGGCTGGTCCAGATAAGTAATACCGGAGTTGTGGAGAGCTATAATAAGGACGGTGATGCCGAGAAAAAGGTAAGGCTTGTTTACCGCTTATCGGACGGTACCATCGTATCTTCAAGTGATAAGGGATTATCCTTTTTCGATGACGGACAGCTTCTTTACAGGCTTGGCTGTGGCGAAGAGCTGGCGGGTGGAACGATCCTTAACCTTTTAGAGACGAGGGATTATCTGATAGCCGGAAGCGACGGAGACGGAATCGCCCTTATTAAAGACGGAAAAGTCGAAAGATATATAACAAGGGATGACGGCCTGAACTCGGGAGTCATCTTAAGAGTCGTAAGGGATGAGATCGGCGGCGGTTACTTTGTACTGACCGGAAGCGGAATCAACTATATGACCGATGAATTCGAAGTCAGCGAGATAGAGGTACCCTATTACAACAACTTTGACCTTGTTCAGGAAGGCGAGAATATCTACCTGATAGGCGGCGCGGGAATTTTTGTAGTTGATTACCAGAGCTTTTTAAGCGGAGGTAATCTTGACGCCTTTAAGCTTCTGGATCTTAAAGCGGGACTTCCCGGAAGCCTTACCAGCAATGCATGGAACTACGAAAGCTTTGACGGATATCTTTATATCTGCGGAACAAACGGTATTTACTCCCTTGATCTTGATAACTACGAGATGCAGGTTTCCGAGTATCGCACCAAGATAACTTCGCTTAAACTTGACGGAGAGTACGAAGATATAACAGAGATAGGCAATATCGTTATTCCCAGAGGTTCGGAAAAGGTCGAATTCGGACTTGAGATCAATAACTACACCACAACGGATCCTAATGTAAGGTACTACCTTGTAGGTGTTGACAAAGAGAAAGTGACTGTGCCTTCAAGTTCCTTAGAGGGTGTTACTTACTATAATCTGCCCTACGGAAATCATGACTTTCATATCGAGGTGCTTGATGAAGACGGAAGAGTAATTAACGAACAGATTTATGTTATCTCCAAGGAAAGAGAGCTGTACGAGGTTGCTTCCTTCAGGGTGTACTTCTTCAGCGTACTTGTTTTATTTGCTGCATTTATTGTTAGTTCGATTGTTCAGGGCGCCCTTATGGCCCAGAATAAAAAGGAAAAGGGCAAGCACCAGATCGTTGTATCACAGCTCGAAAGAGAGAAAGCTGAGGCTCTTGAGAGGGCGCTTCATATGGAGGAGGATGCCAACAGGACAAAATCCGAATTCCTTGCAAATATGTCCCATGAGATCCGTACTCCCATAAACGCTATCATCGGTATGGACACGATGATAATGCGAGAGGCAAAACAGCCCGAGATAAAGGGATACGCCAGGGATATTCACAACGCCAGCAAGACGCTGCTTTCGCTTATCAATGACATCCTTGATTTCTCCAAGATAGAATCCGGTAAGCTTGAGCTTGTTCTCGGAGAGTACGATCTTTCCGTACTTATAAACGATCTTGTAAATATGATAAGGCCGAGGGCTGACGGTAAGCATTTAAAGCTTGACGTAAAGGTTAACCCGGATATACCCAATGGTCTTTACGGAGATGATGTCCGTATCGAACAGATCATCATCAATATCTTAAACAATGCCGTAAAATACACGGAAAGCGGTACTGTTACCTTCTCCGTTGATTACGAGGATATTGACGGCGGTTCCATTAAACTTAAGGTATCTGTTAAGGATACGGGTATCGGAATCAAGCAGGAAGATATCGAAAAGCTTTTCTCACCCTACGAGAGGATCGAGGAGCAGAGAAACAAGAAGATCGAGGGAACCGGCCTTGGTATGAGTATTACCAAAAATCTGCTTGAGAAGATGGGAAGCCGTCTTGAAGTTACCAGCGTCTACGGCGAGGGATCAAACTTCTTCTTTGAGATCGTTCAGCCTGTAAGAAGTTACGACAAGATAGGTGATTTCAAGAACAGAGCGGAAGGCAAGAGTACGGTCGTTACGGATGTGGAGAGGTATCACGCTCCCGATGCGAAGATCCTTATCGTTGACGATGTGGAGATGAACCTTATCGTTGCAACAAACCTTTTAAAGAGAATCCGGATCGGAATCGAAACCGCAGGCAGCGGAAAAGCAGCTATCGCTCTTTGTAAGGAAAAGCAGTATGATGTCATACTTCTTGACTCTATGATGCCGGAGATGAGCGGTGAAGAGACAATGGCTATCATTAAATCCGATTGTCCTCTTAACGCCGAGACTCCTATTATCGTACTTACGGCACACGCCGTTAAGGGAGCAAGAGAGGAGTACCTGCGTCTCGGGTATACCAATTATCTTTCAAAACCCTTAGACGGAATCAAGCTTGAGGCTATGCTTCAAAGCTATCTTCCCGATGAAAAGATCATCCCTCTCGATGAGGAAGAGATAGTCCAAAAGGAAGAGGAAATCAAAGAGGAAGAGATAAGCGAAGGCTCTGTTTTAGGACGCATCGGCCAGATAGAAGGCATCGACCTTAATAAGGGTATAGAGACGGCGGGAGGTGAGGATGCTTACGGCGTTATCTGCAGGAACTTCTTTGATACCGCGAAGATGCGAATGGGTATGATCAAAGAAGCCTTTGACAAGTCGGATTACGAAAATTACACGATTCAGGTGCATGCTTTGAAATCTTCCGCAAGACTTATCGGCGCTTACAGCTTCTCCGAAAAGGCGCTTGAGCTTGAGACTGCCGGAAGAGAGGGCAATATCCAGCTCATCAAGGAAAAGACCGCAGGTATCCTTGAGGAATATAAGTGGTTCTATTACAAGTTTGAGGAGATCTTCGGAGAGGAGAAGGAGGAAGAGGGCGAAACAAAGCCGCCCCTTAGCGAAAAGGACCTTGGAAGGAGCCTTTCCGAGATGGCTGAGCTTCTTGAAGCCTTTGACTTCGATACAGCAAAGGAGCTATTTGACTCCCTTGATGATTATAAGCTTCCCGAAGACTTTAAGGATATGCATACTGCCATAAAGACAGCTATGGCAGAGGTTGACCGCGACACTGTGATTAAGCTTATTCAGATTTACAACCAGGAGGACTAAATGTTAGGGACTAATTTGCTGTTTCTTTCGGACAGGGAATCATTTATCGTAAAATCCATCATAAAAAACATAAATGCCGCCGGCCAGGAATGCACTTTTTGCCAGCTGAGCGTGGATGAAATAAAGAAAGCCGAAGAAAACTCAAACGGACAGATCTATCTTTATATTGATGACAAGAACGATCTTAACGAGATGGGTATCACATATCTTCGGGACCTTGTAAAGGATAAGGACTTTGATCTGTATGTTATCGGATACAAGGAGGATATTGAAGAGCTTAAAGCCGGTCACCTTGCAGGCTGCGTAGCGGGAGAGTTCTACAGACCTATTAATGCCAATCAGATAGTCACAAAGATCGTTGAACTTTCCGGTAACGAAAGCGTTGAAAAGCACAGAAAACATATCCTTGTGGTTGATGATTCGGGTGTGATGCTTACGACGATAAAGAGCTGGCTTGATGAAAAGTACCGCGTAACCCCCGTTAACTCTGCAATGAATGCCATAAACTTTTTGTCAAAGGAGCGACCGGATCTCATACTTCTTGACTACGAGATGCCGGTTTGTTCGGGACCTAAGTTTTTGGAGATGATGCGGACGGATGTTGACTGCGGGGATATCCCCGTGATCTTCCTCACCGGGCATGACGACGCGGAAAGCGTTAAGAGCGTTCTCTCACTTAAGCCCGCAGGATATCTTTTAAAGTCTCTTCCAAAGGAGACGATAGTGGGAGAGGTGGATGCCTTCTTCCAAAAGCAAAAAGCGATGATGTAGATCTTAGGCGTGGCAATTTTGCCGCGCCTTTTTAACTTTTTTGCCCCCCGAGGAAGAGTGCCTTCTATATTTCCCACAGACTTTCAAGCTGCAAGTTCTGTGACAAGATCGCGGTATTTAGTGACGGACACATTGCGGAATACGGAAGCCATGAGGAACTTGAGAAGATCCCGGGAGGCATCTACGCCGCT
>CADATP010000054.1 GCA_902790935.1 uncultured Lachnospiraceae bacterium
ATCATCGGGGACATCATCGCAAACTTTGTTTTTGCTATGATAGATAAGCAGGGAAATACAATGTCCTATCTTTTGACAAATCTTCTTGTGGGAATCGTACCGTATATTATTCTCTATTTTTTGGGAAAAGAGACGCCTATTCCCTGGATCGCCTGCCTGATCTTAAGCGTCATACTCTTTATCGGCGCCGTAATATTTAAAGGACGCATGGTTTTAAACGAAATACAAAGAAGATTCAATATTTGATCTTGCACTTTAGGCTGCCGCCTGCGATCTTCGGATCCAGGCGGCAATTTTTGCGTTTTGGAAAAATTTAAAATACCCCTTGACACATTATACTATGCGATATATAGTAATATACATCAAAAGGTATTACGCGTGACATAGTTTAGAAAAATGACACAGGGGGACGGAGTTGGGGGTTCATAGTCAGAATAATCTCAAAATAGTCTGACTATGACACAGCAACCCCGTCCCCAGGGGTCAAAATGAAAGGAGACCGTATGGAGAATCAGATGAAAAGGGGTCTTCTGGATGTATGTGTACTGGCGGCGATAAAGGATGCGGATTCCTACGGGTATCAGATAATAAAGGATATGAGCCCCTACGTTGAGATTTCGGAATCAACCCTTTATCCAATACTCAGGAGGCTGGAAGCCGGAGCGCTGCTTACGGTTAGGAGCGAGGAGTATAACGGCAGACTTCGAAAGTACTACCACATAACACCGGAAGGACTGAAAAGGATCGAAACATTCAAAGAGGAGTGGAAAGAGATTATGATGATCTATGAATTCGTTACCAAGGAGGGAAAGAAAGATGAATAAAGAGACTTTCCTTACAGAGCTTCGGACGAGACTTGAAGGCCTCCCGGAGACAGAACTTAACAAGTCAATAGATTTTTACAGTGAGATGATAGATGACCGCCTTGATGACGGCCTTACCGAGGAAGAAGCGGTTGCGGCTCTCGGCAGTTTAAAGGATATCACGGACCGGATCCTTGAGGATGTACCCCTTGGAAAGATCGTAAAAGAAAAGGTCAGAAAGGTTCAAAGCGGCAGGGGACTAAGACCCTGGGAAATAGTACTTATCGTGCTGGGCTCTCCTGTATGGCTTCCCATAGCCTTAAGCCTTGGCATCGTCGCGCTTGTACTTTTCATAGTCTTTTACCTTCTCTTCTGGCTGATAATACTTGTATTCTACATCATAGACCTTTGCTTTGCCCTCGGCGGCGTTGCGGGTATCATCTGCGGAGTAGTGGCGATGGCAAAGGGAATGGTACCCAGCGGTCTGGCACTTTTGGGATGCGGACTTTTCTTAGGCGGCTTATCGATACCTTTCTTTTTCTTCTGCAATATAGTTGCAAAGGGAATGATCGGCCTAAGCAAGCTTATAACCAAAGGTATCAAGAACCTCTTTATCGGTAGAAGGAAGAAAGGAGAGCAGTAATGAAGGGAAAATATATAGCACTTATTGCAGCCGGCGCAATGATGATAGTCGGTGCGGGAATTACATTCGGAACTATAGCAAGCCATGGATTTGATTATGAGAAAATGACAAGAGGCGGTGAGGAACTTATGGAAAAAGAATACCCTATTTCAGGCAGCGTTAAGGACATCTATGTAAAGGATGCAGCAATAAAGATATGCCCTGCGGCAGACGGAAATTCAGTTGTTAAAACCTTTGAACTTCCCAAATATACATTTGAGGTTACAAGCGAAAACGGCTCCTTAAGCGTTGTCGGAAAAGACAATAGAGCCTGGACGGATTATATTTTTAACGTAAACGAGCCGGAAGCGATCATCTATATTCCCGAGGGTGAGTACAAGGAACTGAAAATAGAAGGCGGCTCGAATCGCGCTATAGTTGAGGACGGCTTTGTATTTGAAAACGCCAAGGTAGATAACGGAAGCGGCAGCGTAAAGTTTTATGCGGATGCTATAAATGAACTTAATCTTCACTCGGGAAGCGGAAGCATTTTAGCGGAAGGAGTAAACGCCGGATACTTAAATGCAACAGGTGGAAGCGGAAGCATAAAGCTGATAGCTGTTAAAACAGGCGATATAAACGTTAAGGACAACTCCGGATCCGTAAGGTTTGAAGGCATTGAGTGCGATGATGCTGTGATAGATTCCGGATCCGGCTCTGTGGCTCTTGACACCCTTAAAGGATCAAGCCTTAATGTAAAAGCATCAAGCGGTTCAATCCACCTGGATAACTCTGAATTTACGGGAAGCATCGCTGTAAAGGACGGCTCGGGTTCTATCCACTTTAACGGAGTTAAGGCCGGTGCAATCGAGGCTACGGATTCAAGCGGATCTATGAATTTTACGGAAACAATATCTGCAGGGGATTTCAATGTATCCTCCGGCTCGGGATCCGTAAAGCTTGACAGATGCGATGCAAAAGATTACGACATAAACGCTTCGTCAGGCTCAGTTAAGGCTATTATCCTTTCTTCAAAGAATATTAACGCCTCAAGTTCATCGGGCTCCGTTAATCTTCCTGATGTAGATTCTTCGGAGATGACCGGAAATATGAAGATCCGTACCGGAAGCGGAAGCATCCGCGTTGAGATAGCAGAGTAAAATCGCCTTGAACGCCCCAAATCAGGCGAAGAAACTGCCTTAAAGCATTATGATTGTATCAAAACTGATTTTGTGATAGGATTGGTGGGTTGTGATTTCACAGCCCACTTTTTATGTTAAATTAAGTCAAGTTTTAGAGCCGACTATAAAGTAGGTTAAATTTGATGTATAATATAGTGGCAATACTTTTGTTATTTTGAGGCAGGTTTTTATGGAAGAAAACAGAGATCTTGATGTCGTAATAGAGGCAGGGAAAACTCTGATGGAGAGCGGCGCGGAGATATTCCGTGTTGAGGAGACTATGCGCCATATGGCGCGCGTAATGGAGATTACGGAATTTGACGCGTATACGGTAACCGGCGGCATTATGTCCTCCGGCTTAAATAAAGACGGAGAAAGAGTATCAAGAGTAGCAAATGTACCTGTTATAAAGACTCATCTCGGAAGGCTTGAGGCAGTAAACAGCCTTTCAAGAGACCTTGAAAGGAACGGAAATCCCGGAGCGGATGTGATAAGGAAAAGAATAGAGGAGATCAGAAAGATCCCCGACTGCAAGCTCATCTGGTTTTTAGTGGCATATTTTTGCGGTGCGGGCGGCTTTGCCTACGCAATGGGAAGTTCTGTCATCGACTCACTTGCCGCAGCGGTAACGGGCCTGATACTCGGCGTGGCAACGTACTTTATCGAAAAGATCATCCATACCACTTTTCTCGTAAACATAATCGGAAGTATGATAGTTACGCTTTGCGCCAATCTTTTTTGCTATCTGGGATTTGGCGAAAAGAGGAGTCTTATAATCCTGGGAGCGTTTATGATAATGGTTCCGGGAGCGGTTTTTGTCAATTCCGTAAGGGAGTACTCGGAGAACAATTACGCCACGGGAACAAGCCATCTGATGTCGGCGCTCCTTACGAGTATATCCATGGCTGTTGCCGTTGCAGCGGTTTCAAAGCTTTTTCCTTTTACGGATATGCTTAATGAAAACTTTGCTGAGGCAGTCTCCTCGCCTCTTCAGGGCGCTGTTAGGGTGATCATGGCGGGAGTCGGAACTCTTGCTTTTGCGGCGCTTTACAATGCACCTTTAAAATACTATCCGGATCTGGGGCTCCTTGGCGCCGGATCTTGGCTCGTATATCTTTTGATTACGGAGTTTTGGAATCAGGAGGTACTGGGGGTTTTTGCGGCAGCTTCCTTTGTCTCAATCGGAGCAAGGATTCTTTCCGTAAAGAGAAAATGCCCGATGACAATGTTCTTGTCCACCAGCATTTTCCCGCTGTTTCCCGGAATCACGCTTTACCGCGGAATATACTTTTTACTTACGGGACATCAGGAGGTGGCTTACTCTTTTATGAAGGGCAGCTTTCTTACGGCGTTTATGATCGCCCTTGCGATCGCTCTTGCAAAGCAGTTTAGGCTTATTCCCATCGCCGGACATAAACAGTCAAAAAGAAAGTAAAAAGATAAAAGTTGAGATAAAAAAGGGTTTTATTGTACAAAGAAGTCTGTATTTATGGTAATATAATTATAATTTGACACTTGGGAACGCGTATTTCAAAGTAGGGAGACGATATGCATACGATTTCTGACGAAATTAGACGTATCTATGAAGCATTGGAAGTACCTCTTTTTATGATGACGGTGGATAACGGCAAAGTTACCTCCGTTCTGTATTCTGACGGTTTTTTGAAGCTTCAGGGTCTTTCAAGAGACAAACTGGAGTCGGTTTACGAAGGAAATATCGAGGGAAGTCTTTTTGAAAGAGCTCACCCCGAGGAAACAGCAAAGCTTAAAAGAGTAACCGATGACTTCCTCTTTGGAATTGAGGATGAATACGACGTTATCTTTAGAGCGAAGATAGGTGATGAGTACAGGTTTATTCATGCCGTAGGTTTCCATCAAAATATCTCAGCCGAGTGCAAGGCTTCTGTTATCGTGTACAGCGATATGAAAAAGCATGAAGAGGTTGTCACAAAAATAACCGAAAGATATCGCTTCTTCGGAAATGACGATTTCTATATGGATAAACTTACGGATCTTCCCAATATCAATTACTTCCATCAGTTCGGTATGGAAAAGACCAAGGACATCGTAGCTATGGGAAAGACTCCTGCTTTTATGTACTATGATGTCGATTCGATGCAGTCCTACAACAATCAGTACGGCGTTAAGGCAGGGGATGATCTGCTTATTCTTATTGCCAATATTCTTACAGAGGAATTCCCCGAAGGAATGATAGTCCGCGGAGCAGACGACCACTATGTCGTACTTGCTCCTATGGAGAGTAAAACAGCCCTGGGCACCAAGATCTGCGAGATCAACAACCGTATAAAGACCGAAGCCTACGGAAATACTACGGGAGTACATGTCGGAGTCTGCGAGTACAAAGAGGGATATAGCGTGGTCGACGGCCTTGACAGGGCTAAGCTTGCCAACAAATACCTCGGAGATGATCTAAATACCTGCTTCAGGTTCTTTGAATTTACCGATATTGACGAGTTTATCAGCGAGCGTTATATCGTCGAGAATTTCAGAAAAGCTATAAGAAACGGCTGGATAAAGATTTACTATCAGTGCTTCCTCCGCTTAGAAACCGGAAACGGTGCGGGCTTCGAGGCACTTTCCAGATGGGTGGATCCCGACAAGGGAGTTCTCTCACCGGCGCAGTTTATTCCGGTACTTGAGAAGTATCATCTTATCCACGAGATGGACCTTTATATTTTTGAAAAGGTCTGCAGCGAGATAAAGCCAAGATACGATGCAAATCTCCCTTTGCTTCCGGTATCAATAAACTTCTCAAGACAGGATTTTGACCATGTCGATGTTCCTGCGCAGCTTAACAGGATAATCGAAAGATACAAGATCGACAGATATAATATCGACAAGAGCTACTTTATAATCGAGATCACGGAACAGGATATGGCTGTGGGAACCGACAGGTTCTTTGAGCAGCTCTCAAGAATCCGTAAAAGCGGATTCGGCCTCTGGATCGATGATTTCGGAAGCGGATATTCGTCTCTTAATGTATTTAGCAGATTTGACGTGGATCTTATCAAATTTGATATGGATCTCTTGAGAAACCTTGACGATCATAACGGCGCAAACCGTGAGATCATAAAGGCTATGATCGGTGTTGCCAAAAAACTGGGAGTGCATACTCTCTGCGAGGGAATGGAGACCGAAGAGCAAAAGCAGTTCCTTATAGAGGCCGGATGCGAGCTGGCCCAGGGTTATCTTTACCATAAGCCGGAGCCGCTTGATACGATCTTTTACAGACTGGGTCTTGGTATACCGATTCCTTCCTGGGAGACAGAAGAAGAAAGAAAAGACTTTGCGGATAAATGGTGATCCGGCAAAGGGGGATTTCAGGTGAAAAAAAGTAAAGAGATCAATTACAGAAAACTTACAAGAAACAACGTGTGGGTCGGACTTGTGGCTTTATTTGCCGCAGTCTGCATACACGTTGTTTTACTGCTTGCAACTTCAATACTCTTAACCTATATAGTTGAGTCCAAAATACAGAGCGAGATCGATTCTATACATGGAATGGTGGCAATATATGAAAACAGCGTTGTCCCCAAGGAGGAGCTTTACGCTCTCCTTGATAAAAAAGGCAGAGAGTACTTTATAACCGACGGTGAAGGGAAAGTGCTCCACAGTAAGGGCCAGATAGAGGCCTTTGACTCTTCGAACTCCATCAGCTGGCAGTCATTTAACGATAATGTTACCTACTACAGTAATTCCAACATCGGCTTTATTAAAAGCGGTGTAGGTGACGGGATGGTGATAAACCTTCTGGATATTTTTAAGGAGGTTAGAGCAAAATCGGCGGATGTTGATTTTAATCTAAGGTCTGACGAACCGATGGTTACGATGCCTATCTGGCAGGATACCCTTCTTAGCGACGGCGAGACACACTTTTACGCCAAGGCAAGTGTTGTGATAACCGTTAAAGACGCTCTTATCTGGTTTGTAAGCTATCTTGTTATAACCGTACTTATCGCTATTGTTATCTTGCTGCTTGTTATTGCCGCTATTGTAAATCATATCCGAAACAGAAGAACCCTTGCCGTACTTTTCGGAGATCCCGTAACCGGCGGCAAAAATATGAACTGGTTTGTTTACTATGGAAACCGGATCATCAGAAAAAAGAAAAACAGGGACAGAAAGTACGCGGTTGTAAGCATAGAGCTTGTTAAATATAATCTCTACTGTGTCTGCCATTCGATGTCTGCAGGCGAAGAGCTTCTCAGGAACATAAACGATTGTCTTACAAAAAACATCTTGAAAAAAGAGCTTTGCGCAAGGGTTTCCTCCGCGGAGTTTGTCCTTCTTTTAAAGTATACGGACGAAGCGAGGATCCAAAAGAGGGTTTCGCATATCATCTCTCAGCTTGAGGCTCTTTCGGAAGAGCATAAATTCGGATTCCAGGCCGGAATAACCGTTGTCGATCCTACAAAGACCGGAGAAGTCCTTAAAAACGGTCATATCCGTATGGATATTAAAAAGGAGTTTAACTACGCCAAGGCTGCTGCAGGAGCTTTATCTGTTACGGACGAGAGCGGAGTGGCGCTTCTTGATGACAAGATGATAGAGGAACAAAGGTGGATTGATACTGTTTGCGAAAAGCAGCAGTCCGCCCTCGATAATGAGGAGTTCGTGGTTTACTACCAGCCTAAATACGACCCCAGGACGGATAAGCTTACCGGAGCGGAGGCTCTTATCAGATGGCAGTCTCCGGAGTTTGGATTTGTCCCTCCGGGACGCATTATCCCTATCTTTGAGCAAAACGGATTTATAACGCAGATCGACCATTATATGATAAGGCATGTGGCAAGGGATCAAAAGAAATGGCTTGATGAGGGAAAAAGCTGTGTTCCTGTTTCCGTAAATGTCTCAAGGGCACATTTTGCAGAGGACGATCTTGCAGATCAGATCTGCGCCCTTGTGGATGAAGAGAAAGCGCCACACGAGCTTATCGAGATAGAGCTTACAGAGAGCGCTTTCTTTGATGACAAGAAGGCCATGCTCGCGGCTATCGCAAAGCTGAAGAATTACGGATTTGCCGTATCTATGGACGATTTCGGATCGGGATATTCTTCACTTAACTCCCTTAAGGATATGCCTCTTGATGTACTTAAGCTTGATGCGGAGTTTTTCCGCGGAGACGGTGGGGACGGCAGAGCCCAGATAGTGGTTTCGGAGGCTATAAGGCTTGCGAAAAATCTTAATATGCGCACAGTCGCAGAGGGCGTTGAAGTTAAGGAACAGGTTGATTTCCTTGCGAAGGAAGGCTGCGATATGATACAGGGATACTACTACGCAAAGCCTATGCCCGCAGATGAATTTGTTACGAGGATTTGATATGGATATTTCAGGTATTCTTGAAGCCGAAGACAGGCTTTTTAATGAAAACAGAGCCGCAGAAGTTGAAGAACTTTTGATGGGCGGAATAAGCGTGGCTCTCGACGAGGGCGACGGCGGGGCACTGCTCCAGCTTTTAAACGAGCTTATCGGGTATTACAGAGAGTCGTCGAGATTTGAGGATGCTTATAAGGTGGCAGAGGAGATAGAGTCCGTTGCTTCAAGGATCCTTCCGGAGATGAGCGTGCCTTACGCTACGTCTTTACTTAATATCGCTACGGCTTACCGGGCAGGCGGCAGGCTTGCGGACGCTATGACGCAGTACCGCAGGGTTGAAGAGATCTACGATACGATCCTGGACGGCGGAAATATTTTAAAGGCCAGTCTTTACAACAATGAAGCTCTTTTGTATCAGGAGACGGGGGAATTTGACAAGGCTAAGGAGCTTTTGCTTAAGGCCCTTGATATTGTTACCGCAAACGGCGAAGAATACGAGGAAGCTGTATCAAGAGCAAATATAGCCGGGACCTGTATGCAACTTGGAGAGCTTGAAGAGGGCTTTGAGCAGGCAGTCAGATCCGCTCAGATCTTTGAGGCCCTCGGAGTAACCGATGGTCACTTCGCGGCAGCCTACTCCGCTATGGGTAGCTATTATTATATAAAGGGCGAGTTTGAAAAGGGAATGGCGGCCTATAAGATAGCGATGGATGCCATGGAGCAGTCCCTCGGAAAGAACGCATATTACAAGAGGCTTGAAGAGAATTTTGAAGAGTGTAAAAGAGCCTACGAGAAAGACCTTTTAAAGAGGGAAGGGCAAGCGGGCGATAATACCTTTGCAAAAGGAAAGCCGCAGGAAAAAGGAGAAAACCGGGGAACCTCTTTAGTAAGAGGAATTGACATCTGCAGGGAATACTTTTTAGAGGCCGGTCTTCCCATGCTTAAGGAAAAGTTCCCGGATTATCTTGGCAAGATGGCTGTGGGGCTTGCGGGAGAGGGCTCTGACTGCTACGGATTTGACGATGAGATCTCGAGGGACCATGACTGGGGACCGGAGTTTTGTATATTTGTTACGGATGAAACCTACGAAAAGATAGGTGCAGAGCTGGAAAAAGAGTATAAAAGCCTTCCGTCAGAGTTTAAAGGCTTTAAGAGAGCTGCTACCGTTTCCGGCGCGGGTAGAAGAGGCGTTATAAAGATCTCCGATTTTTGCAGACGGCTTTTGGGAGTCTTTGAGCCGGCAGCTTTGAAGGATGGAAGTATCAGAGATTATATTGACTGGGCACAGACTTCTGACGCATCTCTTTCTGCCTTTATAAACGGCGAGATCTGGATGGATGAGGAAGGGATACTTACGAGACTTAGAGGAAATGTTGCCATTGGTTACCCCGAGAGCTTCCTCTTTAAGAAGCTGGCGCAGGGCTGTGCTGAGTTTTCACAGGCGGGACAATACAACTATTTAAGGTGTCTTAAAAGAGGTGACCGTGTTACCGCAAGAATCATGCTATCTGACGCTATGAGAGCCGCCTGCAAGATCGCATACTACATCGAAAACAGATTTCCGCCTCATGATAAATGGCTTTATAAAGGGCTTGATTCTCTGATGGGCGGAAGCGCCGTAAAGGAAGCCCTAAATACGCTTGATGTCTGCGAGGAGAAATATATATCCGAGGTACTTGAAAAGATCGGCGAGTCCCTGGCGATGGAGCTGTATGTTTGTGACTACATAAGCGATACGGATCCTTATCTTGACCACCAGTGTGAAGAGCTGATGATGAAGAGCTTTTTTAGCGAAAGCAGCGACGAGGAGCTTACGCTTCTTATAGCGAGAGCGGAGTTTGAAGAATTTGACAAGGTTCAAAACGAGGGCGGAAGAGCTTCTTGCCAAAATGACTGGGCGACCTTCGAAATAATGCGTAAAAGCCAGTATCTTACCTGGAACAGGACTATGCTCCTTCAGTATCTCTACGACTTTAAGAGAGAGTCCGCGCTGGGACATAATCTTATAACGGAAAAGTACGGAAGGATGATGGAAAGCACAGCTCCCGAAAAGTACGAAAAGATAAAGGACAATTTCCCTCCTCTTTCGGAGGAAAAGAAGGCTATAATCGAGGAAATCTGTAAGATCCAGGTTGCCTGGATGGAGGAGTTTTCCAGGGAGTATCCTCTCCTTGCCGCAAAGGCTCGAACGGTACATACCCTCGAAGATAAAAGCTATGATACTTCCTACGAGACATACCTTCGCGGAGAGATCTCAACCTATTCCGATAAGATGCTTCAGCTCTATACAAAGTTTATCGTCGACTTATCCGGAGAGGGAAAGAATCTTGCAAAGATGACCATGGAAAACAGCTGCAGGCTGTACGGATATGAAAGCCTTGAAAAGGCTGAGGAGTTTTATCGTAAATGAACAGTAGAAAAACGGCCCTTGTCACCGGTTCTTCAAGGGGAATAGGCGAAAAGATCGCAGAGAAGCTGGCGGCGGAGGGGTATGACCTTGTACTTACCTGCAAAAGCTCTCCGGAGGATTTAAGCAATCTTGCGAAGAAACTAAAAGAAAAGTATAATGTAAATTGTATATGTAAGACTGTGAATGCGGGAAACGGCGAAGAAGTAAAGAGGCTTTTTGAGGACCCTTTTTTTGAAGAAAGGGGTCTGGACGTACTCGTGAATAATGCGGGTATTTCCTACGTTGGACTTTTGCATGAAATGGATGATGAGGCCTGGAGAGAAGTAATAGATGTTAATTTAAACAGCGTTTTCTACCACTCTAAATACGCCGCAAGACTTATGCTCAAAAAGCATGCGGGGCGTATAATCAATATTTCTTCTGTCTGGGGGAATGTGGGAGCTTCGATGGAAGTTGCCTACTCGGCATCTAAGGGCGGCGTAAATGCCTTTACAAAGAGCCTTGCCAAGGAGCTTGCTCCATCGGGGATCAGCGTAAATGCCGTTTCACTCGGACTTATTGATACAAAGATGAACTCCTGTTTTTCAAAGGAGGAGCTTGATATGGTAGTAAGCGAGATACCCTGCGACCGTATGGGAAGTGCTGAGGAGATAGCGGACGCTGTTTATAAGATCATCTGCATGCCGGATTATCTGACGGGACAGATAATCACGATAGACGGCGGATGGACTTAAGGTATGAGTCTTGGTAAATATTTTTGATATGGGGATAACCTGATGTATTGGAAAATTCTTTTTGTAATTCTTTTGATAGTATCAAGTGCCAGCCTAGTGGGTATTATGATACCTGTCAGCAGGATCAAAGAAATACACGGAAAATATCTGACCAGAACAATCTATATGGCTGTGGTCGCTATGTTAGCCAATATCGTTATTACTTTTTCTGTAAGCGATCTGATGGCTAATATAGCTTATTGTGTCTATTTTGCCAGCCTTGACTGGATAATACTTGCTCTTTCGGGATTTTGCGTCGCATATATAGGCAAGATGAGGATGATAAAGCTTTTTACCGTTCCCACCATCGTCGTTGTTGCCATAGATACTCTCTATATTTTCTCAAATGTCTTAACCGAAAAGATTTTTGACATACACACCTTTGTGGGAAAGAGCGGTACGCTCTATTATCTTGCAAAACCTCTTCCCCTCTACGATATACATCTTGCTCTCGATTATATCGGAATAACTATGTGCATTGTGTATATGGTTATCGGGATGGTAAAGTCAAAGGGCTTTTATAAGTATAAATACGTAGCGATTTTGACGGTCCTGTTAACGCTTATATTAATTAACGCCGTTTATATTATTACGGCATTTCCTCTTGATCTTTCAGTTATTTTTTATGGATTTGCCGCCAGTCTTATCTATTACTTCTCGGAAAAATTTGTTCCGAGGATACTTACAAACCAGGCCGTAAAGAAGTCTGTCAGCGAGATGAATCAGGGATTTATTCTCTTTGATACCGACGGAAAATGTATATTTGTAAATGAATTTATCTGTATGCATTTTAAGCTGCGGGAGGAGACCTGTTTGCCCGGAACGGAGCTCATCGACTGTGTTACGGAGGGAAAGCCTTTAAACGAGGTGCTCCCCGGAGTCTATACATACGTAAAATCCGCCAAGAATTCCAAAAATCGTGACCGTCATTACAGACTTCGCGTAAACAAGATAGTTGACGGTAAAGGCAGCTTCCTCGGAACCTATATAATGGTGGATGACGTAACGGAAGAGTATTATGTTATGGAGGAGCTTGCCAGCGCCAAGGAGGAGGCGGACGGAGCCAATGCCGCAAAGAGCAACTTCCTTGCGAATATGTCCCATGAGATCAGAACGCCTCTTAACTCTCTTCTCGGAATGAACGAGATGATAATCAGAGAGGCGGAGGATAAGCGGCTTATCGAGTATGCGGAGAATATAAGAGTTGCCGGAAACAGCCTTTTGTCCCTGCTCAACGATATTCTGGATTTTTCCAAGATCGAAGCGGGGCGTATGTCTATCGTGGAGGCAGATTACAGTATCCATAAGGTTTTGAGGGACTGCTATAACATACTCGGACCTTCCGCAAAGGACAAGGGCCTGGAGTACAAGATAGAGTGCGATTACAACGTACCTAAAACCCTCTACGGCGATGAGATGAGAATACGTCAGGTACTCTCGAATCTTCTCTCCAACGCCATCAAGTACACTTCGAGAGGCTCGGTAACAGTAAAGGTTGAGTACAAACCCGTCGGAGTAAAGCAGGTTTCCCTCAAGATCTCTGTAATAGATACGGGAATCGGTATCTCAAAGGAAAATCAGGAAGTGCTTTTTGACGCTTTCCAGAGGGTTGATGAAGCGAAAAACCGCAATATAGAGGGAACCGGCCTCGGCCTTACGATCACAAGAGAGCTTACGGCTTTGATGCATGGAGAAGTCGATGTAGAAAGCGAGCTTGGAAAAGGATCGACCTTTAGTATTGTGATCCCACAGGCCGTTGTTGATGAAAGTCCTATAGGACCCTTTGCTTTTGAAGACGCTACCAAATCTTCCAAGGAATACAAGGCTTCTTTCCTTGCTCCTGAAGCGAGAATACTTGTTGTTGATGATGTGCCTATGAACCTTAAGGTTGTAAAGGCCCTTCTTGGAAAGACAAAGGTTTATGTTCAGATCGCCTGCGGCGGAAGGGAAGCTATAGATATCTGTAAAAATGAGAAATTCGATCTGATCTTTATGGATCATATGATGCCCCAGCCCGACGGAGTAGAGGCCTTTAAAGAGATTCAAAGAGATGGGGCAAACAGAAATACCCCCGTTGTGGTACTTACGGCTAACGCCCTTAACGGAGTGGATAAGGAATATAAAGAGATAGGATTTGTTGATTATCTCTCGAAGCCTGTTAAAGGGGCCGATCTTGAAAAGATGTGTATCAAGTATCTGCCGCCTTTGAAGGTGACTTTGAACGATTAAAAAGCTTTCCTATAAGGATCACGACCAGGATACCAAGGGCAGCTCCCGCGGTATCAAGGAGTACGTCGAAGGGAGAGCCGTATCTTCCGGGGACAAAGATCTGGTGGATCTCGTCGGAAGCCGCAAAGAGGATACACCAAAGAAGAGAAGAGATTATCATATAATTGTTCTTTAAGTTCACTCTCTTAAAGATCCTGAGGAATCCGAAAACAACATAAGAAGCATTGAAAGTCAGAGCGCCTAAGGCTGCATATTCGCAGAAGTGGGCGCTTTTTCTTACGATCTTATCAAGGGCCATAGCGTAGTCAAGTTTAGATACTTCGCTTAAACTGTCAAAGCCGGAGACAACAAGGTGACAGATAAATTTCCCTACCGCAAGGGATTGTTCGGTGGATTCATCGGCGCTTTGACCGGAAAACCAGACGATTACGATCATCAGTCCTATCCAGAGAGCGACAAGCAGATAATGCACATAGAGCAGTATGAGGTTTTTTCTTACATTTGATTTATTTTTTCTCATTTCCGAAGCTTTAAAGGTCACTTTCCGGTTAAATTTTCTTAAAAAGTGAAAAAGTGACTATATTTATTATAAAATAGTGGCGTCCTTAAAGGCAATATGTAAATTGTACATGGTGTAAAGGTATGTTATAATTCTTGTAACTGTGTGAAAAAAGGTGAATTTACTATGAAATCTATTCTTAAATACGGAATTTTAGCGGTTTTGGGCGCTGTTTTTGCTTTTGCCGTAAAAGGGACAGCCCTTGATTCATATGCTTCAAGCGAGGTTGCGCCCAGCGTTACCTTTTCTAACGGATCCGGAAGCGGGAATGTTACGGACGCCGATTATAAATCGGTTGTTGCTTTAAGCGCCGGGGACACCGTTACCATAAAAAGCGCGGACGGAGCTCCCATCGAGGCAATCTATCTTATCTGGCACAGCCCGGTTTCGCAGTATTCTATCTCAACTGAAAACGATATGCTCACAGGAGGAGAATACGGATTTTTACATGAATATATTGAGCTCTCGGAAGGGTCTTCTTCAGCGGTTCTTACTATGTCCGCATCTCAGAAGCTCTCGAAGGTAAGGGTATTTACCTCCAAGAACGATATTCCCGATGATGTTCAGATCTGGGAGCCCCCTTGCGAGAAGGCGGATATACTTGTCTTTTCAAGCCATTCCGACGATGAGATCCTGTTTTTCGGATCGGCTATCGCTAAGGCTATCTACGAAAAGGGCGCAAAGGTACAGCTTTCTTATCTTACGGAGTACTGGACCGGAGATAGCATCAGGGAGCATGAAAAGCTTGACGGTCTTTGGTGCGAGGGCGTAAGAAACTATCCTGTTTGCGGAAATTTCCCGGACGTATATGCCGACAGTATCGATAGCGCGAGAAATCTTTATAACGAAAACGATATGATCGCTTACGAGGCTTCCGAGATCAGAAGATTTAAGCCCTCTATCGTTATTACACATGACTTTAACGGAGAGTACGGACACGGCTTCCACAAGCTTGTTGCCGCTTCGGTTGCAAGCGCACTTGATGCGGCGGCAGATCCTTCATACGCTGAAGGAAACAGCGCATCCTACGAAGCATGGGATACTCCCAAGGCATATTTCCACAACTATTCGGAAAACGCCATCACCCTTGATCTCAGACAGCCCATCGACGAGCGCGGTGGTCTTTGCCCTATTGAGATAGCGGCTCTTTCCTATAAACAGCATGTATCTCAGCAGTGGTGCTGGTTTTATGTTTCCGATGATCCCAATGACAAGCATCCCGAGATCAACAGCGCAGCATGGGGACTCTACAGAACAAACGTCGGTTACGACAGCGACAATGATATGTTTGAGAATCTTA
>CADATP010000055.1 GCA_902790935.1 uncultured Lachnospiraceae bacterium
CTTAACAGTCCAAACGATTGCTATGATAAGCGGCGCAAAAAGAAAAATGATAAGTCCAAGGACCATCAGCCCAATCTGCACGCCTCCAACTTTTGCAAATTCCATATACCATTCCTCCTTATGCTTTGTATTCTTTGTATTCTTTGTATTACTTCGTCTAATACAATAAAGTTACACCTTCCCCACGCTTTTGTCAATATGACACAGGGGGACGGGGTTGGGGGGTCATAATCCCCTCGCTTTTGTCAATATGACACAGGGGGACGGGGTTTGGGGTTCATAATCAGAATAATCTCAAAATTATCTGAAAATGAACCCCCAATCCCGTCCCCCTGTGTCATTTAGATTTTCAGTTCATCCGGCGCAACCTTACAGGGAAGAAACAGGATTTCAACCCCTGCTTTTTTTGCTTCTTCAAAAGCTGCGGCAAATTCAGGGTGGGTTGCTATATTGGGTCTTACCTCATATACCCCCTCCATCTGTATTACAAAGGTAAGAATCGCACGATATCCCTCTTTCTTTGCCTTTATGAGCTCACGCAAGTGCTTAACGCCACGCTCTGTGGGCGCATCCGGGAAGTAGCCGATACCGTCAACCTCAAGCGTGCACCCCTTGACTTCCATAAGGAATTTTTCTTTTCCCTTTTCCATATAAAAGTCAATGCGCGAATTACCGTATGTATATTCAGGTACTATGCGGTCGTACCCTTTTGTTTCCAGCCACTCTTTAACGACCTTGTTCGGAGCCTGGCTGTCAATGTTAAACAGTACCCCAGTACTTTTCCTCACGGCCACAAGATCATACTTTGTTTTCCGCTCCGGCGTACCCGGCTCGGTCAACCAGACTTCGCATCCCGGTATCAACAGTTCTTTGCACCTTCCGGTGTTTTTTACATGCACCGTTTCCTCATGCCCATCTACCAAAACCTTCGCAATAAAACGGTTGGGGCGGGATTCAAAAACGGCTTTAATTATGTTTTTATACTTCATAGTTTATATTCCTTACATATAACCATTATACTCTATATGCCGAAGAAATTCAGGGCAAAAGTCTTTTCTAAAAAGGTTTCAGAGACTATAATGAACCCGCATGCAAACAGGAAAGGTGAGAATTTGAAAATGAAAGAAACGATCTACATAGCGGGCGGATGTCTGTGGGGAGTTCAGCACTTTATAAGGTCTCTTCCCGGCGTTATAGAAACTGAAGCAGGAAGGGCAAATGGCAGCACAAACATACTTGACGGCGAATACGATGGATACGCGGAATGTGTAAAGACTGTTTTTGATCCTGCGCAGGTAAGCGTAAATCAGCTGATGGATTATTTTTTTGAGATCATTGATCCCTATAGCATTAATAAGCAGGGAATAGATGAAGGTCCAAAGTACAGGACCGGAATATACAGCGAAAATGAAAAACATTTGGAAGAGGCAAGAAAATATATAGATTTAAGAGATGACAGAGACAGGATTGCAATCGAAGTAAAACCTCTGACAAACTATGTTAGAAGTGCCGATGAACATCAAGATAGACTGGTAAGATTTCCGAAAGATTACTGTCATATTCCTCCGGAAATCATGAATAAATACCGCAATAAGTAAAACAACATAGATGCCGATTATGTTATACTTAAAAAAAACTCTTAGAGGTATTATATGAACGACCTGATAGAAAAAATCGCTTCCATTGTAAAAGAAGCAAGTAAAATAATGATGGACTCCGAGGCAAGGAGCGGTATAAATCAAAAGGGCAACAGCTCCAACTTTGTTACGGATTCGGACTTAAAAATCCAGGAATTCCTTTCCCAAAAACTCACGCTTCTCTTACCCGGAAGTACGATCATTGGTGAAGAAAAAGACCAGACTGATAGCTCGGGTGAATATGTCTGGGTCATCGACCCGATCGACGGAACCAGTAATTTTATAAGAGATCTCGGCCTGAGCGTAATCTCAGTCGGTTTAATCAAAAAAGGTGAGCCTTTCATCGGTGTGATCTACCATCCTTACCGGGATGAAATGTACACGGGTCAGGTTGGAAATGGAGCTTTTCTTAACGGGAAACCGATCAAAGTATCTGACAAAGATTTTGAACATTCCATCCTTTGCTCAGCTATGAGCTTGTACAATAAAGATTACGCCGCGCCCTGCTTTAAAATAATCGAAAAAATCTATTACAAATCAGACGATCTTCGTCGCCTGGGCTCTGCAGCATTAGAGCTTGCCCTTTTGGCCGCAGGAAAAATTGAGCTATACTTTGAAATCCGCGTATTTCCATGGGATGCAGCCGCCGCTTTCGCTATAATAAAATCTGCCGGTGGCTATGTCGAATGCTTGCATAACGAAGGCTTTCCATTAGACAGGCCCTTTGGAATAATCGCTGCCAACAATAAAGATAATTTCGAAAAATTAAAAGAGATCGTACTTGAGGAACTACCCAAAGCTCCATACGATGAAAGGATTTAAAATGTTTTTTCAGAATAACAAAAAGATCAACGAAAAAATCCGTATGGATCAATTCTCAAAAGAAGACTTCATGAGCCTTGAGATCAGCTACGAGAAAACTGTTGAAGAGCTGGGACTTCAGCAAACAAAGCGTGACCAGATCATCGCCCTTTATCTCTCAATCCTCGGCTTTGTAATTCCCAGCATCATCAATTTAAACGTCCCCCGTATTGCCAAGGGGCTTGGCTTTTTTGTAATCTACCTGATCGGAATTCTTTTTTGCAGGATTGTCATCAGGTATCGCATCTACAAGGAAGTATATTGGATAGCCTGCAGAGTCATTTCCCAGCTTTACAATATCAGATCCGAATCGAGAAACAAAGAAACTGTTCAGACTCTTTTTTACAGAACTCTGAAAAAAAATTCTCCAAGCGTTGTCATAAAAAATAAAAAAGGCCGCATCAGCGTCTGGAAATCTTTTAAAAAGCAGCTTTCCAGCGCAGAAATGACCCTTTTTAACATCCTTTTGTTGTTTACCTCTTTCATCGGCGGCATTTCTGTTGCATATATGTTCAGAGCAGGCTATCTTGCCACGACGATAGCTTCAGCACTTATCACCGCCTTGATTCTTTTCACATATTTTAAGCTCAATCGCCTTTACGTGACCTCTCTTCTTGATCAGTACAAGTGCGTTGATTCCGGCGATACCAAGGATTTATCAATTCCCTTTAACAAAGCATGGATGCTCCACTGCTACGTTGACGACGACGAATTCAATCCCGAAAAAGAACCCTCCGAGGAATAATTCCACAGAGGGTGCGTCAATGCCTAAATTGCCCCCCTAACCCCGTCCCCGGGTGTCATACTATCACATATAGTTTATACTTTTAGTATATTATACTTTTTGTAACTGGCATAATATAATACTTGATGTAAAAGGTACGCGTGAGTAAAAAGGAGGATTTATGAAAAAGCTTTTTGTTTTTACTTTGATAGGCGTTATGGTGCTTGGACTTACCGCATGCGGTGGTGGGGATGTCAACTATGACGTGGACATCGATGATTACGAATACGATGAGGACAATGATTACAACGAGTACGATGCCGAGGATCAGGGCGGCTCAGAGACTTCTGAGTACAGTGAGACCGGAGATGAAGGCCAGTATGGAAGTGACGCGGCAAGCGTATACTACGATACCTGGCAGGCTGATTATGATTACAATACCTACTATAAGTTTGATGAGTTGGGAACATGGTATAAGTGGAACACAAAGGAAAATATAAATGAGTCCGGTTCGTACGAACTGATCGACGGATATCTTAACCTTTATGATTATGAAGGCAACGAGGTTCATCACTTGTACGGTGACGATGCAAACACCCTTGTTGATGAAGACGGGGGATTCATCCACAGATACGATCCTGCTAATGACCCTGCTCCGAATTACGGCGATCCCTTGGAAAATGCAGATTATGGTTTAGACTGGGATAATGACGGACCTCTTTCAGACATTGTGGATACGTGGGTTTACATGGGTTATTACGACACAGATAAGAAAGATGATACAACCTACATCTTTGAGGAGGACGGCTCATACAGACATCAGGACTTCGAAGGAAACGTCATGGATTATGGCACATACGAAATCGATGCAAACGGAGACTACTACTCGACAGAGCTGTATCTCAACGCCGACGATGGATCCCAGTATACCTTCAGGATCATGTACAGCGGCGATTACTTTATAGAAGATTCCGAACACTATTACCTTTTCAGAGTGAAGTATCTGCCATAGTAAAGAAAATATATTTTTTTGACAGCCGGGGGGTATGACCCCCCGGGACGGGGTTGCTGTGTCATTGTCAGAATATTCAGAAAATAGCCCACTGACTCCGTCCCCATGGGTCATCTATGGGTCACCCTGGTCGCCTTAGTCCAGCCTGAATTCCAGAGTTTCCCCGTCTACGCTGCTGTCACAAAGCCATACATTAAACTTTCCGGGCTCGCTTTCCCATTTTTCTTCTGCAGTCCAGAAGCGGAGCATTTCTTCATTTATTTCAAAACTGACGATTTCCTCCGCTCCGGGCTCCAAAGATATCTTTTTAAAGCCAGCCAGTTCTCTTATAGGGCGGACGCGGCTTCCGGTAACATCCCTTATATAAAGTTGAACCGTGACATCTCCCTTCATATCTCCAATATTTCTAACCTTTACAGAGGCCGCGAGCGTCTCATCGGACCTCATTTTCTCTTTGTTTAAACTTGCCTCGCTGTATTCAAAGGTCGTGTATGAAAGGCCGTATCCAAAGGGATATAGCGCACCGTTTTCACAGTCAAGGTATCTTGAAGTATATTCGGAAGGTCCGCTTGCGGGCTTGGGGCGTCCGGTGGAATACATATCATAATGCAAAGGCTCCTGTCCCACGGTGTAAGGAAAGCTTACGGGCAGTCTTCCGGAAGGAGACGTTTTTCCTGACAGTACATCCATCACGCCGTTTCCACCTTCCGTGCCGGGGAGCCAGCAGACAAGCAGTGCATGAGATACCTCTGCTGCTTCCTTAAGTTCAAGGGGGCGTCCGGTAAATATCAAAGTTATAAGCTTCTTTCCGCTTTTCCTGATCTCATTTAAAAGATTAAGCTGTACGCCGGCCAACTTAAGGCTCGCCTTACTGGTGGCTTCTCCCGACTGAGTACTGTCCTCTCCAAGGCAAAGTACAATTGTATCAGCCCACCTTGCGGCTTCTACGGCCTCCGATAGGAGCTTTTCATTTTTCTCCTCCCAGTTATCAACATGGCATACGCCTCTTGCCGTCACGCTATCCTGATCCATCATGGTACAGCCTTCGGCAAACTTGATATTACCGGGCTCGTATATTTCCGAAGCCGCCTCAAATACGGTTACCGTGTTCTCATCCTCGCCGGAAAAAGCCCATGAGCTCTGAAGCCTTTTCGTATTTGCAAAAGGGCCGATAAACGCGATTTTTTCGCTATCCGATTTATTTAAAGGCAGAGCCTTATTTTTGTTTTCCAGAAGGACAAGACTCTCGGCAACAACCTTTCTTGCATGTTTTCTGCTTTCTTCCGTTACAGCAGCTCCCACTTCAGGGTCGATTCCCCTGAAAGGATCTTCAAAAAGTCCGAGATCGTTTTTCATATTCAGGACGCGCAAAACCGCCTCGTCCAGCATCTTTTCAGAGATCTTGCCGCTTTTTACCAGTTCTTCAAGGTATCCGCTGTAACAACCGGAAGTCATGTCAATGTCAACGCCCGCCATCATCGCCTTAAGCGCAGCATCTTTTTGATCCTCGGCAAAGCCGTGATTTATCATCTCTCCAACTGCCGCCCAGTCGGAAATCAAAACTCCCTTAAAGCCAAACTCTTCCCTTAAAATCTTCTTCATAAGGAATGTATTTCCCGTAGCAGGGATGCCGTTTATGGTATTAAAGGATGTCATGACCATGGCGGGATTTTTCTTTATAGCCTCACAGTACGCACGAAGATAATGCTCCCTCAAAGTATGCTCCGAAAGCTCGGTATTGTTATAATCCCTGCCACCTTCTCCTGCGCCGTAAGCAGCGAAATGCTTAACACAAGCAGCGATGTGACCCTGATCTTTTAGATCATCACCCTGATAACCTTCAACCATCGCAACAGCCATGCGTGAATTAAGAAACTTATCCTCGCCTGTGGACTCCATGATTCTTCCCCATCTTGCGTCCCTGCAAAGGTCAGCCATGGGAGAAAAAGTGGCGTGAACGCCGTCTGCAGAAGCCTCTCTTGCCTGCATGGCAGCTCCTTTTTTTACCGCCTCGGGATCAAAGGTAGCTCCCTGGCCCAAAGGGCAAGGAAGAACCGTCTTATGTCCATGTATTACATCAAGCATAAACATAAGAGGGATGTGATGCGGATGCTCCTTTATATACTGCTGCTGAATCTTCTTTAATCTCTTGCTGCCCCAGACTCCCAGCGTACTTCCTGCAAGCCTTTTTACCCTGTCATCAGCCTGGCCTCTTGTTACTCCTGTTATCTCCGCATCAGCCTCGTATTCCGATCCGGGAATCTGTACCAGCTGCATTACCTTTTCCTCAAGCGACATATCCTGTAATAAAGCTTCAAGCGCCTTTTTGTCCATCTTTTCCTCCTCTGTTTTGACCCCCCCAACCCCGTCCCCCTGTGTCATTTTTTTGACCCCCGGGGACGGGGTTGGGGGTTCATTTTCATATTCAATTATACATCATAATGGCGTAATACTAACACTGCTTATGCTAATTATGTTATACTTTTAGTATCTATTCGTTTTCCCATTTATCTATTATCATTAATCTGCGATTGTCATGGAGGATCAAAGGTTTGAGTAAAAAAAACAGTTTCCTTTCCCGGCTTAAAGAAAGCTTATTCCCGCCGGAACGGGACATCCATTTATCGGTATTTATTTTGCTGGCAATCGGCGGAATCATCGTAAGCGTCGTTGTCGCCTTCTATAATCTTGCCATGGGCTTTGGAATATGGAATTTCCTGGCCATCATAATCGCCGGTGTGAGCTATTCCGTTGCTATGATTGCATACACGGTCAAAACGGGGCTTTACCGCGGACCAATGGTTATCACAGTTTTTGTGGTTTTTATTGGCCTGTTCTCGTACCTGTTTTTTACTTCAGGCGGCTATAACAGCGGCTTTCCGCTTTTCTTTGTTATGTCCATCGTATTTACCGCTTTTATGCTGGACGGCCCCCTGATGCCAATTTTGGCAGTTTTCGAGTTTCTCTGGTACGCGGGACTTTGCATTTTTGCATATAAATACCCCACCAATGTCAAGATGAAGCTTACCGGGACCGATTTTGTTGCCGACCTTATCGTTTCACTCGGTATCACATCAATCGTGCTTGCTTCAACC
Organism: uncultured Lachnospiraceae bacterium; assembly: GCA_902790935.1. Taxonomy (GTDB): domain Bacteria; phylum Bacillota; class Clostridia; order Lachnospirales; family Lachnospiraceae; genus AC2028. Next base: position 7,330 of record CADATP010000055.1, read on the forward strand.
GCGTATTTCGAAGTGCGGATATACAGAAAAAAGCAGATTGAGCTTGAACATACAAGGCTTGAAGCGGAAAAAGCCAATAAAGCAAAAACCGATTTCATCGCAAGAATGAGCCATGATGTAAGGACACCCTTAAACACGATCATGGCTATGAACGAGCTTATCACGCAAAATACGTCAGCCCCAAACATAAAAGAGTGGATTGAAGACAGTAACAACTCAGCCCAGATACTCCTCTCTCTTGTAAATGACATGCTGGATATTTCAAGAATCGAGGCGGGAAAAGCCGAGCTTAATCCAAAGCCCTACTCCACAACTTCCTTTTTCCTCGATATAGAAAAAGCCTGGGAAACCCAGATAATACGCGGTGGATTACACTTTTCCATGGTTTGTGACAACGCCATTCCCTCCGTACTTTGCGGTGACTGTATAGCTCTTCGCAAGATAATCGACAACCTTTTAAGCAACGCCCTAAAATACACAAAGAGCGGAAATATAACCCTGTCAGCAGTTTTCATTGAACCTGATATTTTGACGATCACCGTTACCGATACGGGATGCGGCATCGAAAAAGAAAACATAGACCGGATATTCAAACCTTTCGAGCGTGGCTCACTTGTATCTGCCATCAAAGGTAGCGGACTGGGACTAGCCATTGTTCGAGAACTTACAGATTTTATGAAAGGAAACATAAGCTGTGAGAGCGCCGTAGGTGTCGGAAGCTCATTTACGGTCAGCCTACCTCAGGAAATTGTTGATAAAGCTCCGATCGGTCCAAGAGAAAAATGGCCCGGTCAAAATCAGCTTACAGGCCACAAGAACGTGCACAACGTTGCACCCGGGGCAACTGTTTTGGTTGTTGATGACAATCAGTACAACCGAAAAGTGATCACCCAGCTTCTTGATCCTATGCTTGTCCGCGTAGATGACGTGGAAAGCGGTCACGAAGCCCTCGAGATGATAGATATCAAGCACTACGACCTGATCCTGATGGACCTTCGAATGCCGGATCTGGACGGTCGCGAGACCTTTGATCTTATCAAAAAAGAGTACCCCGGGTTTGATACACCGGTTGTAGCTCTTACCGCCGAGATCATAGGCGGAGTTGAGGAAAGCGTCCTGCGTCAGGGGTTTGCCGGATACCTTTCAAAGCCCGTGAACTCATCTCAGCTCTATGAAACCATCGTAAAATTCGCTCCGGACAAGGTCGTAGCAATGGACGATGAAGCAGAGGATACCTTATCGGAAGAAGAGATTGGTTTATATCAAGACAGGCTTTATCTGTACGGAATAAACATACGACAGGCCTTAGAGTACAGTGCAGGCGATCCGAAAGAGTTTCTTTTAAGGACATCGCTTTTCGAGGAATATGCCCCGGGCACAATAAATATGCTCGAAAAACTTCGCGGAAGCAGTGACTACTATATCCAAATGCATTCCGTGAAGTCCATAGCAAAAGGTATCGGAGCCTGGGTTCTGGCAGATCTCGCCGAAGCGGTGGAAATTAGGCGTGAAGAAGATTTTTCGAACTCTGCACATGAACTTTTACTACAGGAGTACAGAAAAGTTAATGACGGTATAAAACTGCTCCGCGAAAAAAGAGGCAGATCAGATGAAGAATAAAGTAATGATAATCGATGATGACAAAGAAATACACATGCTTATGGGAAAACAGCTCGAAGCACTGTACACCGTTGTTTGCGCATCATCAGGAAAAGAAGCATTAGACATATTAAAGACCGACCCCCTTCCCCAGCTTATACTGCTTGATATCACAATGCCTGAAATGGATGGCTACGAGGTCTTAAACAGACTTAAATCAGACAGCCTTCTAAGGGATATCCCGGTAGTGTTTTTAACCGGCATGGCAGACGAAAGTTCCGAGCTGAAAGGACTGAATTCAGACGTCGTAGACTACCTGAAAAAACCTATTGCCGGGAAGCTCCTCCTCGCCAGAGTTCAGCACTATATTGACCTTTATTCGGAGCGTGAGATGAAGGGTAAACTTGATATGGAAATGATTGACACCCTTCCCGAGAAATTGACGGAACGCGAACTTGACGTGGCCAAGCTGATGGCAGAATTCAGATCGGACAGAGAAATCTGTGACATTTTGTTTATTTCCATGCCCTATGCAAAAAAGCTTGTAGCCGGAGTCAAAGAAAAACTCGGCCTTGAAAAAAGAGGGGATATACGCAGGTTTCTTATTTAGTTAACTGACTTAAGTGGTTAAGTATAAACTTTTATATATATTTTTGAAAGGAGAGAGTATGAAAAAACTAGTTGTTATGACAATGACCGGAATGCTTATGTTCGGATTAACCGCATGTGCGATACCCTCAGATTACGATTATCCGGATGATCCCGGGTATTACGAGGATCAGCCTTTGGAGGACGAAACCTACGAAGAGGAACCCTACGAGGAGGAAGCCGGTGCTTATTCCGAGTATTCCGACGAAAAAGAGATGATCGCCGACTATGAAGGTGAAGGACCTGTATTTATGTATTCGCTGTATCTGTACGCCGATTCAACCTATGACTGGTATTCCGATGGCGGCGCCGAGGATCACGGTACATACAGCTTCGAAGGCGATGCCCTGACCACAACTTCAAATGACGGAACAGAGAAGGTTTACACCGTTACCGGCGAGGATGAGATAACCGATGCGGATGGCACCGTGTATGTTAGTACAAAGGGATAAATATGACTATTTTATTCGCATTAATTGCAATCATAGGAATTGGGCTTATCATAGCCGGGATAAAGATTAAAAAGAAATACAGAATAGCCTTTATCATACCCGGCGCTCTGCTTGCCGCAGCAGGAACCTTTATGGTAACGGCTACGCTTTATTTTGCCTGGGCCGTAAGTAACGACGCCCCCGCCCCGGATTACTATGAAACCGAAATCGAAAGCGGCGAAATGCAAGACACAGGCATTATTATCAATCACTAAAATACTTAAACTATAAGAGAGGAACAGATTTATGAAAAAGAAAATTATTTTAGCAACAGTCTTATCTACGATTCTGTCATTAACGGGCTGCGGCGCCGGTGCCGGTGCCGGAAGTGATGCCGGCAACACTCCCGCAGGTTCAGAGATTACCTCCGGTGAAGTAACGGAGGATGTGAACAGCGACGCACCTGCAGAGGTTTCTGAAGGTGAACTTGACGATTCCGAGCTTGAGGGTCAGATGCTCACCCCCGGAAACACAAGCGAACTTGTAGGTGTCTGGTACGAGACCGATTGTCTGGATTCAAGAACACTTACAATAAGCCCCGACGAAACATTTGAACTGGTATTCCCCGGCGGCGGAGCTCTCCACGGACATATCGAAATCACAGAAGAAACTAATCCCGATGATACCGTAAGCTATTGGTACACCTTCTACGATGAAGGCGGTGATGTTTGGGAAAGCCTTGCAATTCCCGATGAAGGCATCGATGACGATCTCTACTTCGGTCAGAGCGGCGACCCTCACTTTATCAGCGAAGCAAGCCTCGGCATCAAGTATGGCGCAGACTATCCTTCATCAGGCGGCGGCGTTACTTCCGATTACTTTATCGGCACATGGCAAAACGAGCGCACATCAATAACCATAGAAGAAGGTGCGGACGGATTCCTCGCTACCGTTGTCTGGGCTGACTCAGCTTCCGTTTCCAATATCTGGGAGTATTATTGCGAATTCGATCCATCTTCGGAAACCCTTGAATGTCCCGGAACAGGAAGACATTACACTTCCGACACAAGCAGCGGAACAGAGGAAATCACAGAGATCTACACCGACGGATCCGCAAGCTTCGAGCTAAACTACGGAGCCCTCTGGTGGTTTGATGAAAAAAGCGAGTTAGGCGGAGCCCTCTCCTTCGAAAAAATATCTGAATAATGACACAGGGGGACGGGGTTGGGGGTTCATAATCAGAATAATCTCAAAATTATCTGAAAATGAACCCCTAACCCCGTCCCCATGTGTCATCCCCCCCTAAAGGGACCACTCTACATTCTTTAACGCCACATCAAGCGGGATTTTCTTGATCCTTATAAAATCGATCACAGATACAACCGCATATCCGATGAGCAGATAAACCACAGCCAAAACCATAGATACAGGCTTCATATAAAAAGCAAAATACCCATCCATCTGCAGCATAAAGGCTTTAAATACCCAGTTCATCAAATATAAACCGATACCAAACCCAATGATTGCAAAAGCAACAACCACAAAGGCCGTGGGTATGATATAAAGCGACCCTATCTCACCGTTTTTAAAACCAAGAATCTTTACCATAGAGATGGAGTGCTCGTTTCGTTCGATTATGATCTTCGCAAGAAGATATATGAGTGCGGCAGCCAATACAATAAGCGCGTATTTAAATACATCCATGAATTTGCCCATTGAGTGCATCAGCTGATTGGTAACCTTTGTAATATCATCCGCCGTTATAACCACTGCTATATCCTGGTCATCAATATCAGTTATCTTATTATGTGAGAAATATCCGGAAAAATCGTCCTTTTCCACATCAAAAGTATCCCTAAAAGTCTCCTCATCCATAAAGACGGCTATTCCACCCTCATAGTCAACGATTCCCTTAATCTCCACTTCATAAGACTTATTCTCATATTCCGCGTTCAGGCGTATTACATCCCCTTTGCCAAGTCCAAACTTTTTGGAAAATGCACTGGAAAGATATGCACCGGAACCCGCTAATTTCACATATTCGCTTCCATCAATAATACCATAAACGCTTACGCTCTCATCGCCTCCGCTTCCCATTCCCTCGCGGAAGGAGCTCTTTTTCTTCGGATACAGCAAATCGGTCACATAGAATTTCTCCGCACTTTCCTCAGCAGTCTCTATAGTGTTCCCGTCCGAATCCTCGCTACCCATAAGCATATATTGATACTCGGAAAACATCATATCGGGAGCGATCTTCGCATAATGATTCAGCGAATCGGGCAATCCAAATGCAAAGCATAGCATCAGTTCTATAAGCGCAACGCCAAAGATCAGGATCAGATAATTCGGCATATTCTGAAAAAGAATACGTAACCTGAATCTCTTAAGGAAGGACCACTTGGGAAGTCGCATCGCTTTTGCCCTTCTTTTTACGGAAAGGTCGTGTCTTAAAAAACGTAATGGGCTAAACTGCAGCTTCCTAACTATCACAAACAGATTTATGCAGAACATCAATATAAGAGGTATAACCGTTGTCTTCACGATAGCGGTATTGCTCCAAACGGCATGACACGCAGGCAGACTGTAGCTGTTGTAATAAAGCGAAACTGCCAGGTCTTTGAACACTGTATATCCAAGAACATTTCCGGCCACAGCTCCGATAACGGTAACTATAAGCGGCATGGACATGTAATGCACAACCATCTCCCGCTTACTGTACCCTGACGCGCGAAGGGTTCCGATGACAGACGCTTCCTTGTCTATTGTGTTGCTGATCGTGACAGCAAAAATAAATGCGATAACACCTATCAAGATATAGCAAAGTATGCTGGAACCGGTGGAATCACCTTCGATATCCGTAATCGCAAAATTGCTCGCCTGCCTTAGATACTCCGGCAAATAATCCTCTATTTCATTCTCATAGCAGAGAGTCTGTGTAATAAGCGATTTAAGAAAACGAGACGAATAATCTGCCGTTTCAACCTTCGTCTCCGGCTTATCGGCATACTGAAAAGCGTAGTTGTAATGAAGCCTCGAAGAGAGTTTATCAAAAGCTTCCGGAGTTACCATTGCAACGTCAAATCCGAACGCATCAAACATAAGATCCGTGTTTGACTGATGAAGTGTGAGATAATTTACGTATGAAACGAGTCCTACTATCTCAAATTTTTTGTCACCGATGGTTATGTCATCGCCAATGGCTATGCCAACATTGTCGGCATGCATCCTGTCTATAGCTATTTCATTCTCATTCTCAGGAGCTCTTCCCTCGTTAAACGAGGCCATATTCACCTTCGAATCGCTCTTAAAGATTCTTACTGACGCGTCCTCTTTGCCATCATTGTTATTATCTTCCGGCTCTTCATGAAAGAAATTTTCATATAATTTTACTTTTACAGGTTCGAAGCTTCCATTTAGCTCATACTTTTCGGAAACCTCGTCCCATTCCTCGGAAACAGCCTCTGTTACTTTATCATGAGCCTCTTTGTAGGCCTCCTCCACAGACTTTTTGTATTCTTCGGACTCCCTTGCTTTCTTTATTGCTTCGTCGTAGTTTTCGCTGATGGCGGTTTCTATCTGCTTAGAGATAACATCCTCATCCGTCACGCCAAAGGCTTCACACTGTGCCCTGACTCCGTCTTCGATAGCAGTTCTTACCTGTTTATCGAGTTCTTCTTCTATAACCTCAGCAACCTCTTTATCCGCCTCTTTAAAGCCCTTCTGAATATAATAGGATCGTACGTCCGCCATTTCGCCGGTTTCAATACATTTCAAAAACTCTGTGGAAGCCTTTTTGTTCAGTTCAAAGCTTCCATCTTCAAGATTAAGTACTTCTCTTCCGCTGAAAACTGCGGCAAGCATACTGTCATGTCCCACATACATCCCGGATATAACGCCTATCATGATCACCATAAAAACAATGATCACAAGATACTTGTGCCACTCGGATTTCAGTTCCCTCGGAACTCTTTTGATAAGAGGATTCTTCATTTTAGCGCCTCCTTACCATTCGAGCTCGATAGCTGATATTTTATTCTCATTGATATCATTATGCCGCACAACCCCGTCCCTTAATTTTATGACATGATCAGCCATATACTTTATGGCTTCGTTGTGCGTAACCATTATAACTGTGCTTCCGTACTTTTTATTACAATCCTCAATAAGGGCTAAGATTTCCTTTGAAGTCTTGTAATCCAGCGCTCCGGTAGGCTCGTCGCACATCAGGATATCAGGATTTTTAACTACTGCTCTTCCGATTGAAACCCTCTGCTGCTGTCCACCCGAAAGCTGACTCGGATACTTGTATTTATGTTCCTGCAGACCGAGAGTTGTTATTACCTCTTCCACATCCAAGGGCTTGTCGGAAAGATATGCCCCAACCTCAATGTTTTCCTTAACATTCAGATTAGGGATCAGGTTATACATCTGGAATACATAACCCAGGTGCTTTCTGCGATAGATTGTCAGCTGGTTCTCATTCATTTCCTCCAGCTTATCTCCGCCTATGCTTACAAATCCCTCATCCGGCGTATCAATGCCCCCGATGATGTTTAGAAGTGTTGATTTTCCTGAACCCGAAGGTCCCAGGAGCACGCAAAACTCACCTTTCTTTACAGTAAAGTTCATTCCCCTCAGTACATCCTGTCTAGCCTCCCCCGTACCAAAGCTCTTTTTTAAATCTTTGATCTCAAGAAAATCGCTATTCATAATCTCCTCCTGACTTTTCACCCTATAAATCCG
>CADATP010000056.1:0-23507 GCA_902790935.1 uncultured Lachnospiraceae bacterium
TTAATGATGTTTTTGCAAAAAAGAAATCCCTTTTGCTCCCGGATTGTCTTTTGATCATAGCTTTTCTCATCGGCTTTACCATCAGCGTACTCGCCCCGGGAAATGCCCTTCGCCAGTCAACAAGCTACGGACTTCCCGCCGTAAAAGCAATCGCAAAGTCCATACTGCAATGCATGGGCTATCTGCTAAACTGGACAACGCCCTTTTACTTTCTAGTCCTAATTGCCCTTACCCCGATTTTTATCGACGTCATCAAAAAGAGCTCCTTTACCTTCAAATACCCATACCTTGTATGTCCGGTAGTATTTGGCGTATTCTGTTCATCCGAAACACCTACCTTTTACGCCCAAAGTAACGGCGGAGCCGCCAGAGTATTTGACATCTGCTTCTATATGCTGATACTTACAATAACCTTCATTTATTACTATATCCTCGGAGCTATCATAAGATTAAATGAAAAGAAAAAAGCCGGCGATGCAAGAGTATTTATCCCATGCACAGCCGTACTTTTGGTCATCTGTATTATATTTTCAGTTATAAGGCCTGCCCTCTATACCTTTATGAAGCCCAATTCCGTAACCGCCGCTACTGCCCTTATAAGCGGTGACGCGGCCTACTACAACTCGCAGTACATAGAACGTTACAAGCTGATAGAAGCTGCAAGGGAAGATAGCGGCAATGCGCTGGTACCTGCTATTGATGTACCCGAGTCTCTTAAAGGCTTTATAAACTGCGGGGATATCTCATTCGACTCATCAGCAAACGATTTTGTTGCAAGATACTTTGGATTAAATTCCATCGCTGCCCGGTAATACATTCAGGTTACTCTTTTTCAACAGACAGAATCTCGTAAACAAAGCCGTTTGAGGATACAAATTCATCGGCTTTGTTTATTTTTGTTCCGGGAAAATGCTCTTCAAAGTATTCGTCAAGAAAGTCTCTGTTTTCCACGTTATCGACCTGATAAATTATATATAAATCGTCTCTTTCTATAAGAGAAACCGCAGGATCTTCTATACCGTGAGCTTTGAGCTTATCGTTATACCAGGGACTGTTTGTAATCCAGCTTCCCATATATACATAGTTCTCATAAGCCGACTCTCCAAAGCCCAAAGTCCTTTCTTTGTAATGAAGGTTCGTCATATCAAAGAAATAGAAATTATCCGGATGGTCCTCTAGATAATCCTCCAGCTCCGAAAAACAAACGCTCATTTTATCAAAGCCTATCGCTTCGTTTTTAACATTTCTCATAACCGGCAAGCCGAACCTTACCGCTATAAAGCAAATAACCAATACTGAGGCAATAAATACCGGAGATATTTTAAGGCGCGTAAACGGCTTTTTAAAAGCTCTCTCCCAAAGCCTGTACTTTATCGCTATGGCTACTAATAAGAATAGCTCTGCCACATAGATTATCTGCGTTACTCTAAAGGGATATCTTCCGTTATAAACAAGGTATATCCAGTCAAACATCCTTGCTACGATCAAAAATCCTACGTCTCTAACTGCCTTAAACTTCTTCGACAAAACAGCTAAAACAATTACTGCCGCATACATCCAAAACACAAATACATTGATAGGTCTATCCGTGTAATCCTTTATATTTCTTTCTATGATAGACGAAAAGACTTCTTTTAATCGGCCTAAAAGATCCGCATTATTTCTGCTCCGATTTTCTCTCGTAATCTCATCTAAAGCAGCTAAACTCTCTTCATTTATATTTTTATCAAGGATAAGATTGTAATGCTCTGTAAGAGCTCTGTAAGAGGACTCCTTTATGCCATACTTTTCATATACATCCCGATATATCTCGTAATCCGGGAATCCCTCGTAATCGACCATATCGGCACGCAACTCATTATACTTGTCGTAGGACTTCCAGTCTTCCGAAGAATACGCTATCTTGCCCGCCAGTATATTTATAACCATCGAAAGGACAATAACTCCCGCAGCAAAAACAAGGACAGCAAAATGGCTCTCTTTTTTATTTCCAAGATAATCTATAAATTTATCCAGAAGAATCATTCCAAGAAAAGGGATGATCATATAAAATGCGCTGCTTCTGACCGAGAAAGACAAAAGTGCGAAAACAAAAAGCATGATCAGGTTTGCTCTGTTTTCTTTTACAGTTTTATCTATCTGCACCAGCGCCAACGCAAGAGCGGCTCCGGCCCCAAGAAATCCTCCAATGATCGTAAACTGAGTCTGGACGAAATACCGGAAAAAAATTGACGATGATACAAGTAATCCTACTGCCAGGCAACAAAGTGACATATACCATTTCTTGCAGGCTGTGGCCAGATTATAAAGCACATACCAGATTACAATGCCGGCGTAAAGGCATAGAATTATCCCAAACCACGGAACGTAGTTTCCGGTCAACTTATAAAGCGACGACATTATAAAACCGGAGATTATTCCCAGATGATATCCTCTCATCTCCGGAGTCCCGGTCATTTCCCCGGATACGACGGTTTTAAGGTATATATTGTCATTGTCTATCAAAAATGGCGCTATGCGATTCGATATCACTATAAACAAAACAACCGATACTGCGCATACCATGGCCCATATAAAACTTTTTTTCTTAACTTCCATAACTGTCTTCCTTACGTTCTGTTAAATCTATCTTAATGATATCATACTTTCTCACCTATTTCACATCACACTGTAAATATACTCTGCCACGCGGACAGACTCGGAATGCTTCGCATATTCTCGGATTACTGCGAATGCAAGAGCTAAGCTCGAAAATGCTTCTATTACGTCATATCTGCGGTGGCTGAAACGAACCTCGATTCCGCTTCGCTTCATCTCGGTCGTCTCAGCCATCCAATGATGGACAGAGCATAAAAATAGGACGCTTGGAATGTAAAACATTCCAGCGTCCATTTTGTATACTCTGCCATCGCAGATATGACTATCTTTTCGAAAACTGAGGTGCACGTCTCGCAGCCTTTAAGCCGTACTTCTTTCTTTCCTTCATACGAGGGTCTCTTGTAAGGAATCCTTCCTTCTTGAGAACAGGTCTGAAATCTGCATCAACCTGAAGAAGGGCTCTTGAAAGTCCGTGACGGATAGCTCCGGCCTGACCTGTGGTTCCGCCGCCCTTAACGGTTACGGTTACATCGAACTTTCCTTCGTTCTCGGTAACGGTAAGGGGCTGACGAACTACCATCTTAAGGGTCTCAAGACCGAAATACTCATCGATGTCTCTCTTGTTGATAGTGATCTTTCCTTTTCCGGGAGTAACATAAACTCTTGCAACAGAGCTCTTTCTTCTACCGGTTCCATAATATCTTTCTGACTTAGCCATTTATTTAACCTCCCTTAGAATGTAAGCTCTTCAGGCTTCTGAGCAGCATGAGGATGCTCAGCTCCTGCGTATACGTGAAGCTTTGTGTACATCTGTCTTCCTAAGGGTCCCTTGGGAAGCATACCCTTAACTGCAAGCTCGATTACTTCAGCAGGGCTGTTTGCAAGCTTATCTCTAAGTGACTCTTCCTTCATTCCTCCAACATAGTCAGAGTGATGATAGTAAATCTTCTGGTCAAGCTTCTTACCTGTAACCTTGATCTTCTCAGCATTTACAACGATAACGAAATCGCCGGTATCAAGGAAAGGAGTGTAAGTAGGCTTGTTCTTACCTCTTAAAACTTTAGCGACCTCAGCAGCAAGACGGCCGAGAGTCTTATTAGTAGCGTCAACTACATACCATTTTCTCTCAATGGTAGAAGCGCTAGGCATATAAGTCTTCATCGTGTTTCCTCCAAATTGATTAGCTACATTTAACGGACCGCTCCGCAAATGTATTCGTTCTATAAATTTATTACAGGAAAACCTGTCTCACACCACTTTTGCGATAAAAACGGATGTCCGGGCCGTTATTACCATGATGAGAGGCGCTCAGACCGTCGGAAGCTCGGGTTGGGAGGCCTTTGCAAACCTAAATCGTCGCACATTCACAGATTTTACAATAATGCAAATATGTTGTCAAGCGTTATATCGGAATTTTCTGCATTTACAGCCAAAAATCTTTAGGCATTTACAGCTTAACTCTACATAAACAGTTCCTTACAATTCCATATCGTCAAAAAAGCTGTTTTCTTCGCCGGTCTCCCCCTTGTACCTTATCAGATACCCTTTCATAGTCGTGTACCTGTCCCCCATACTCTCGATAAGGGAGGAGACGTTTTCCGGGCCTATGCATCCTATGTCAATGAGAAGATCAAAGTATTCCTTATCCTCACCGTGTTCATCCAATAAAAGGGGCCAGACCACATGATCCATATTCTCCATCATATAACCCGCGAAAACCTTTTTATTTGCCTCACTAAGCCCCGCATCATGCAAAAGGCGCGTAAACAGTGCCCTTACCTTTTCTTTCTTCTTTATAAGGCAATACGTGTCGAGATTGCTCTCATCCCCCACATAGTCCTCTTCACCGCAAAGAAGCATCTTTGAAAATCCTTCGGAGTCGTCCTTACCGAGAAAAAGCGTCAGCGCTCCGTCAAGTCTTTCAAACCATTCCGGGCTTCCGGCCGTGTCATCTTCCAAAAGATACATAGCATCAAGCCTTGTAACGGAAAGAGCGAGCAAATAGGGAAGATCTTTCTGCAGCAAATCCGCCTCCATATTCGCTGCAGCATCGCCAAGATCTGCGTCCGTATCCGGTCCGTTTTTCCTTACAATCCTTTCAAGCTTGCCACAGTCTTTAAAAACTCCGATACCGTATTCGATCCTTCCGCCGGGGATCTCAAGCTCCTTAAGCGAGCTGCAGGATGCAAAGGCGTAATCTCCGATAGAACTTACCGCCTTCGGAAGGCTTATCTTTGTAAGCGTTTTAGCCCCTAAAAAGGCTTTTTTGCCTATAGCCGTAACGGGAGCCTCCTCAAAAGATTCGGGAATAGAAACCGAAACATCTTTTCCTCTGTAGTATTCAATTTTGGCGTAAATATTTCCCGTCTCGCCCGGAAACGTATTGACACCAAGGCCGCCGTTTCCAAGATCAATTTCCCTGACCATCTTTCCTTAACCCTTAACTACAGATCGAGCTTTTCAATCTCCTTCAAAATCTCTGTGTTTTTTTCCGTCATCAGCATCTCGGAGCTGTATTTATTGTACTCCTTGCTGCCGAATTCAGAAAGAAACTTAGTTCCCACATCGCTAACAGTAAGTTCCGTAAGAAGGATAAGCATCTCATTTCCCTGTTTGAAGGCTTTTTCCGTAAACTCAAACCCATTCTTTAAGCCTTCGCGGACTTCCCCAGCCTCATCCATAAGCTCGGATTTCTTTTTGTTAAAGACATCCCTTACAACTTCAAAAGCTTCCTCATCCGTAAATGAACTTCCCACAGCTTCCGCCTTTGCCTTTTCGAGGGCTTTCTTACAGCCTTCATAAAACGAAAGAGTAAGTCTCGAAATCTTTTTCTCTTCGTCCGAGTACGCGCCTGCTGCCTTTAAGCTGTCCGTTTTTTTCTTTCTTGCGCTTATAAGGTCCCCCAATACAGCTTCGACAGAGGATCCTTTCATAGCCTTAAGCGCCGGAAGTACCGACTTTAACATCTCTCCCTTTTTTTTGACATCCCCCATCCTTCCGAGAATCTCGGACACAAGAAGCCCCATCAGCGACAGTTTCTCGTCAAAAGGTGCAGAGGAAGCCTTAGATACAGTCTCTTCTCCGTAATTTCCCGCAAGTATAGCGCCTGCGTCATAGTCGTTTTTATATTTATTGTAAAGATCGTAATACGCCGTAAACTCTCTTACTACTCTGTCATTTCTAAGGTACTGACCAACAAGAGTCTCCGAAACTCTAAGCCCTTCCTCCTCATAAAGAAGAAGTATCTGTGAAAGGTCTTCCCAGCCTCTTGCCGTAACGAAGCTTTTTCCGGAGGCTACCGTCTCGATTATGTAAAAATCTTCCTTGTTAAGCTCAAGATAAGTCGTTATTGCGTTATGGATTCCCCTGGTTCTCGCATATTTTTTCCAGGCATCATAATCAGCGTCCACATTTAAAATCTTAAGCCTGTCCAGCGTAACCACATCAAATTCGCGTACGGATTTATTGTACTCGGGAGGGTTTCCGGCAGTTACTATCACCCAGCCTTCGGGAACCTGATGACGTCCGAAAGTCTTGTACTGCAGGAACTGAAGCATTGAAGGTGCAAGAGTCTCGGAAACGCAGTTTATCTCGTCCAAAAACAGAATGCCCTCTCTTATTCCGCTCTTTTCCATCGTCTCGTAGACCGATGCGATTATCTCGCTCATCGTATACTCGGAAACGGCATATTCCTCACCTGAGTAGTTTTTATGCTCGATAAAGGGAAGACCCAGTGCCGACTGGCGCGTGTGATGCGTCATCGAGTACGACACGAGCGCAATACCCAGCTCCTGCGCAATCTGCTCCATGATAGCGGTCTTTCCGATTCCCGGAGCGCCGAGCAAAAAAATCGGCCTCTGTCTTACGACCGGAATCCTGTACTCTCCGAAATCATCCTTTTTAAGATAAAGCTTTACGGTATCCTCAATATACTTTTTTGCATCCCTGATATTCATATTTCTTCCTCTTAATAAGCCCAGTCCGCTATATGATCCGCAGCTTCTTTAATCTGTTCGGCGTTTGACATTTCGGGCTGTCCGTCACCTTTTTGTATTCCGTAGCTTCCAAAATACGAATGAATCCCCCCGGAAATTATTATCTCCTTGCTCTCAGCCGGCCAGTTTGCTCTGTTTTTTTCATAGCTTTCCATATTCAAAACCTTGTCGTTTGATCCGTAGATTGACAAAAGCCTGAGATCACTGTCCGAAAAATCCTGCGTTGTATATGAAGCGCAGAGTATAAGCCCCTCGTATTCTCTTTCCGGCGAATCATTTAAATATGCGGCTGCCGCAACTCCGCCGAGGGAATGTCCCGCCAGATACCAGTTAAGCCCCTGAGCCCTTTCCGCGTTGTCTCCTATGTATTTATCAAGTATATCAATTGCATCTATCCTTAAAAAAGCCAGATTTTCCGGCATTCTCGGCAGTATACAAACATACCCTCTCCCCGCCAGTTCATACATAAAAGGACTGTAGGCGGTGTACTCAACCTTCCCGCCCGGGTAAAAGACAATAACAGCCTTGTACTCCTTACAGACAGGCAAAAACACCATTCCGTCGTCGTTGGAGTATGTATGCACCTTCCCGTCAAATACATTTTTAACGGAATTGATTATCATGTTGTCCGCGTGATAATAGTCCATAACATAGACCCTGAAAAATACCGCGAAGATCAGTATCAAAGCAAACGCTGTCCCCGCAGCGATAAGAGCTCTTTTCCCCCTTCTTTTTCTCTTACTTTTAACGTCTGTTTCCGTATTCAAAACACAAATCTCCAAATAAATAAATCAAATGCCCGCATAATCTGCAAATCTTTTCTACAAGATATCGTCAGGCGAAAGAACCACTTTTGCGGCCCAGGCCGGAACCTGCGGTGCTCTGTCATCCTCTTTAAGAAAAACAAAGGCAACATTGTAATCCGGCATTTCCCCGGGATAGACTCCATAACCGTCGGTGAAGTATATAAGCCCCTTTAATTTCTTCAGTTCCCCGTCTTTTCGAAGTTTGTCAACATATTCAAAGACGGGGCGAAAATCCGTAGAACCGAATCCTGTCAGTTTTCCGTTTATAAGGAAATCCTCAAAATCTTCATCGCAGGTTATCTTCGTATCGCTCTGAATCTGATTGTCACACTGCAAAATGTGGACATTCATCTTCTTAAAAAAAGTGTCCTCGCTCCGAAGTATCCCGACTGTTTTCCGTAAGAAATCCTGTACCACCTTTCCCTTGCAGGAAGCGGAAGTATCAAGTGCAATAACAAACTCGTTGATCCTGTTAATATCCTTATACTCAAGCGGCTCAACAAGAGGCATATTTCCGTATGTTTCAAGACCATAGGTATAATACACATAATCGAACTCTTCATCGTTTATATGCATTGCCTCACCCTGCATCATAAACTGTTTAAGGAATTTACCGTAGTCCTGCTTTTCACGGGTCGCTTCCGCCAGCTCAAGATCAAGGCTCTCTCCCCCCGCTTTATTTTTTGAAAAGCTCTTAAGATCTGCCTTTATACGCTCCGTGATCTTTTTCCACTGCTCAAGGGAAATCTCATACTTTTCCGGCTCCTTCCAAAGAACGTGGCTGTCTGTGCAAAAAAGCCTTCGAAGAGTCGCCTCCTCGAGGTAGGAAGGGGGCTCTACCAAAAACAGTTTATAGAGCTTTACCGCGGAAAGCTGCGGACATCTTTTTCTCAAGGTCTTTAGTTTAAGCCTTCTCTCCGCATCCGCCTCCGACTTATCCTTATAGGTATCGAGCTCCATCATAACAGTCCAGACCGCTACATCCGAAGCAAGATCCCATGCCTTTTCATTCTTTTTTTCATACTCGAAATTGTGATGAAAAACAAGGTGAAAAATCTCATGAAGATACAGATTAACAACAGATTCCTGATCTAACTTGAAATCCTCCACCAGCTTCTTCGGGTCGAAATATATCTTTTTTCCGTCGCAGGCGTAGGAGGAGCTTCCAAAGGCGGGTTCCCATGAAAGATTGCCCATGGCAACCTCAAGAAAGCGCAGATCCAGTAAAATCCTTGCGTGGGCCGCATCTATGATCTTGTATGCGATTTCAAGGAGCTTTTCCTTGTCTTTCTTTTCTGTTTCCACATTCATCACCATTCAGAGAACAAGTAAGTCGCATCTTTGCTGTCCAAGCTTATACAATAAGCTTGGACCACTTCGAGCAGTCCCAAGTCTCCGTAGCGAGCCCCTCGTAAAACTCCGGCTCGTGGCAGACCATCAAAATACTTCCCTTGTACTCTTTAAGCGCCCTTTTAAGCTCATCCTTTGCGTCCACATCAAGATGGTTGGTGGGCTCGTCAAGGAGCAAAATATTAGTAGGTTTATTTATCAATTTACAGAGGCGAACCTTCGCCTGCTCTCCTCCGGAAAGGACTCTTACCTGGCTCTCTATATGCTTTGTGGTAAGCCCGCACTTTGCAAGAGCGCTTCTGACCTCGTACTGGGTAAAGCCGGGGAAGGTCTGCCAGATTTCCTCGATACAGGTTGTTGTGATGCTCTGGAAATATCCGATCTCAAGATAATCTCCAAGCTCGGCGCTTCCCGAAAGCGGCTTTATAAGCCCTAAAATACTCTTTAAAAGAGTAGTCTTTCCGATACCATTTGCGCCGGTAAGAACGATCTTGCTTCCTCTCTCCATCTCAAGCGTAAGAGGGTTTGTAAGCGGCTCATCATAACCGATCACAAGATCTTTTGTCGTAAAGATATATTTTCCGGGAGTCCTTGCCTCTTTAAAGTTAAATTCCGGCTTCGGCTTTTCCGCCGCAAGCTCTATGACATCCATTTTGTCCAGCTTTTTCTGGCGGGACATAGCCATATTTCTCGTAGCAACCCTCGCCTTGTTTCTTGCGACAAAGTCCTTTAAGTCCTTGATCTCCTGCTGCTGTTTATTGTAAGCCGCCTCGAGTTGAGACTTCTTCATCTCGTAGACTTCCTTAAACTTATCGTAATCACCCACGTACCTTTCAAGCTTGCGGTTGTCCATATGGTAGATCAGATTGATGACGCTGTTAAGAAAAGGTATGTCATGGGAGATCAGGATGAATGCATTCTCGTACTCGTTCAAATACCTCTTAAGCCATTCGATATGCTCTGCGTCGAGGTAGTTGGTAGGCTCG
Organism: uncultured Lachnospiraceae bacterium; assembly: GCA_902790935.1. GTDB lineage: Bacteria > Bacillota > Clostridia > Lachnospirales > Lachnospiraceae > AC2028. The sequence goes on from CADATP010000056.1 coordinate 9,736, forward strand.
TCGAGAAGAAGGATATCCGGCTTTTCAAGGAGGAGCTTTGCCATTAAAACCTTTGTTCTCTGGCCGCCTGAAAGCTCCGTAACATCTCTTTCAAGGCCAAGATCAAGGATTCCGAGAGCTCTTGCAACCTCTTCCACCTTCGCGTCTATCATATAAAAATCATGCAGCGTAAGAAGGTCCGAGATCGTACCGGCCTCCTCCATCAGCTCATCCATCTTTTCGGGATCGGCCTCTGCAAGGCTCTCATATATGGAATTCATCTCCTTTTCCATATCATAAAGGAAATCAAAAGCGCTCTTTAAAACGCTCCCTATAGTCATCCCTTTTTCAAGGACGGTATGCTGGTCAAGGTAGCCCACTCTTACATTTTTAGCCCACTCGATCTTTCCCTCGTCGGGCTGAAGCTTCCCGGTAATTATATTCATAAATGTGGACTTACCTTCGCCGTTGGCTCCGATAAGTCCGATATGCTCTCCCTTAAGTAATCTGAAGGATACATCTTCAAAAATCGCCCTGTCTCCGAATCCGTGAGTCAGATGCTCCACATTTAAAATACTCATCTATATAAAATCCTAACCGATCATATTTCTTTCAAAAACACTAAGTATCTCCCTTAGACTTAGCCTAAAGAGGACCATCTTCCCGACGCTCCGCAGGGAAGGACAAGTCCGCTTAAGCTTACGGGAAGCCCTATTTCAGAACTTTCTACCTTTCCTCCGCGCTCTGCCCTTACCGCGCTTTCTATCATATAAGTAAGTACCGCCGGCTGGAGACCCGTAGTATAGGAATTGATAAGGAAGAAAGACGCATCCTTGCTGAGTAACTGCGCAGCTAACTGCACAAAAGGCCAGATACTCTCCTCAATTTTCCAGATTTCACCCTTTGGTCCTCTTCCGTATGAAGGAGGATCCATAATAATTCCGTCGTAGGTATTTCCGCGTCTTAACTCTCTTTCGACAAACTTTGTACAGTCGTCAACGAGCCATCTGATAGGAGCTTCCGAGAGTCCCGAAGAAGCGGCATTTTCCTTTGCCCATGCCACCATTCCCTTTGCCGCATCAACATGCGTTACCTGTGCGCCTGCTGCCGCAGCTGCTATAGTAGCGCCTCCGGTATAAGCGAAAAGATTAAGTACCTTAAAAGGCTTTCCGCCGGCAAAATCCTTGGTTGCGATCTCTCTTTTTCCGCTTTCTATCGCCCTTTTTATTATTCCGCTGGTCCATTCCCAGTTTACGGCCTGCTCGGGGAAAACTCCCGTATGCTTAAAAGCGAAGGGTTTTAAGTGAAAAGTAAGCTCCTTCGAAACGATTCCGTTAACCAAAGGATACTTTATCTCCCACTCCTCGGGAAGATTAAAGAACTCCCACTCGCCTCCGCCTTTTGCGGATCTGTGGTAATGACCGTTCTTTTTCTTCCATCTTTTATCTTCATGTCCCGTACTCCAGATAACCTGGGGATCGGGTCTTACGAGATTATACTCACCCCATCTTTCAAGCTTTTCTCCGTCAGAGGTGTCTATAACCTCGTAATCTTTCCAATTTTCTGCGATCCACATATCAAAAATCCTTTAATACTTTACTATGCCAAGGCACGCCCATCTGATAAGCATATAGTAAACGGGATAAAAAGTCAAAAGACTAGAGCTTCTTTAGTAACTTTTTGTTCTCGTACATTTCGGCATCGGCCCTCTTAAACACGTCCTCCACATACCTGTCGCCCTGATATTTTGCCGCTCCCGCCGCCACAACAACATCTCCGCTTTTCTTGTTTTCAAGATTTATCAGATAGAAATTCTGCATAAGTTCATCGAGATTTTCGTAATCGCTTCCCCTTACAAGAGCTGCGAACTCGTCTCCTCCTATCCTAAAGACGGGACTGTGGGCAAATACATCGCAGATCAGCCTGCATCCTTTCTTAATAAGTTCATCGCCGGCGCTGTGTCCCTGTTTATCGTTTACTTCTTTCAGGTTGTTGATATCAAACACAGCAATCGCAAAGTTCTCTCCGCCTTCGCTTCTGATAGCTTCATTGATCATGTTTTCAGACTCATTAAAGGCGTTTTTATTCTTTACGCCTGTCAAAGAGTCAATCCCCCACTTATTCCTTGCAACCGCAAGATTATAGGCGTATTCCTGGTCCTTCTTAACCTGCGTATCTACATCGTTTACTCCAAAAAGAAGGAACTCATTTCCCTTTTCCTCGATCTTTTTGGCCTTAAGGGTGACATATCTGGGCTTTCCGGAGATCATTAGCCGGTATGTTATTGAAAAAACTCCTCTTTTCTCAATTTCCTTCAGGATATGTTCTTTCTGCATCTCATTTGCAAATTTCTCGTAATCTTCGCTGTAAATAGCCTTCTTTCCGCTCTCTATGGAATCAATAAAAAAGTCATTTCCTTCCCTGGATACTCCAAGCTCTTTATACTCATCATTGGCATCAAACTGTTTATACGAATTATCCGCCGGGTTAACCGAATAGAAAACTATGTAATTTCCCGCAAGAGCACTGATCCTCGAAAAGGCTATCCTCTCCTCGTCAATCCGCTTCAGAGCTTCTCTTTCGCGCATCTGAACATCAACATTATTGATGCCGATTATAATATGGTTCCTGCCGATAGATGTAGCCTTCATATTTACATATATGAAATCGTCGCCGGTCTTAAGTCTGTAAGTATACGTAAAGCTTCCGTATTTCTCAATATACCCTAAAACTATCTCCCTGTTAAAGGTATTGATAAATCCTTCCCTGTCCTCCTCATGTATCGCCAAAAACGCATCCTCACGGCTGCTTTCGAAGAAATCTTTGCCCTGCCTTTCGACAACCATTTCGTTGCTTCCCACATTAGTCTTATACTCAACAAAGTTCTCCGTTTCCTTGTTTACATAGTAAAGGGCAAGATAGTCTGTGGAAAGCGCCAGCGCAATATTGGCATAAGTAAGGGTATCAAAGCTTTTGTTGACATCCTTGATCTCAAGGAATATAACGGCAACAGCCCTCTTTCCCGTAACAGGATTAACGGCAAGTCTCTTAAAGAGGGTATGAACGATCTTGTCGTCCGGTGTCCTCTTGTCTTCGATCATCTGATAGCCGGTCTGCCCGCACTTGATCAGAGTTTTTACAAACTCCCTGCTCTGCGCATCATCCCTGAATACGATCTTCTTTTTACCGCAGCATTCCTTAGCATTAAAATCTTTCTTCAAAACAGCTCTGCAGGCCTTATTACAGCGGATCGTCTCGGCGGTGTCATTGTCCACCTCGAAAATAGCCATAGGAAGGGAGTTAAAGTATACATCCTCTCCCGAATAATCTCCGGTATTTAAAGAAATATCGTAGAGATTTACTCTACCGATAGCTTCGAAATACTCGCACTCCAAAGGATTCTCAAATCCTATCTGCGCTCCTACCTCATACCGCCTTAATACCTCTTCGAGTGGAATCGGCCTGTTAAAATAAAATCCCTGAAGCTTTGTAGCGCCGACCTCCTTTAAAAACTCCACCTGTGCTTCCGTCTCCACCCCCTCGACAACGGTCTCAAGTCCGAGGTTAAGCGCCATATTGATTATCTCGCTGATGATGATCTTGCTCTTTTCGGACTTGTCAAACTGTCTCATAAACTGCATATCAAGCTTGATGGTTCCAAATGGCATGCTCTGAAGGATCTCCGGTGACGAGTATCCGCTTCCGTAATCGTCAAGCCATACTACAAAGCCAAGGTCCCGAAGGAGCGAAACCTGCTGGGAAACATACTCTATACTTGTAGCTACGGTACTTTCTGTTATCTCGATAGTGATCTTGTCGCGTCCGATTCCCGCATCGTCCACACGCTTTCTTATCTCCTCAACGATATCGCACATCTCGAAATCGCTCCTTGAGATATTTATGGAGCAGGGCACAACATGCAGATGGTTTTCCTCGATGGTCTTGATCTTTTTAAGCACCTGATCCAGTACACAAAGATCAAGCTTATATATCTGCTTTGAATCCTCCAAAACGGGTATAAACTGTCCCGGAGACATAAATCCCATTATGGGATCGATCCACCTTGCCAGGGCCTCTTCATCGCTGACGCGGCCGTTTGCCGACCTTACGATGGGCTGGTAATAAACCTGGATCCAGCCTCTTCTTATAGCGGTATCAAGATTCTCAAGCACATACTGCCTCTGCCTTGCCGCATCAAGCATACTCTCGTCGTAGTAATTAAATGTGGACTTAAAGCGGTCTTTCGTCATATCCGCCGCCATTTTAGCTCTGTCGCAGGCGATTCCGATGGAATAATCCCCCTGACTGTGCTTATAGATACCAATTCTTAAGGTCAGGGCTTTCCCGCCGTTTAATTGCTTTGCCTCCTCGAAGATCCGATTTATAGTCTTTTCAAGATCCACATCCTCCGCAATAACAACAAATCTGTCGCTTCCGAATCTGCAACAGTTGATATTCGAAAAATGAGACACCAAAATCATAGCCAAGCCCACAAGAAGCTTGTCTCCTTCGTTAAATCCGTATTTGATGTTGTAATTTCTCATCTCATTGAAGTCAATATAGAGAAGAACAGGGTCATTGCCCCTTTCAAGAATCTTGCTTCTGGCAGATTCCGCCACCTTAAAGAAATAGTTTGTAACCGGAAGTCCGGTTACGGAATCGTAGTTATGCCCGGAAACATCAACAGTAGATCGAATGGTATTTTCAACAGCCTGGTCAAAGACGCTCTTGTTCTCATCCCGGTACATGCCCTCGTCTATGTACCAGATTACCGCAAGCCGCTCTCCGCTCGGAGTATAGATATGTTTACCTCTGGAGTGTATGATCTTGTATCCGTTTTTGAAGGATGTTCTGTAAACAACGTCATAGTCCTTGCCTTCAATCGCAAAGGCAAGACCTGCTTCGCCAAGTCTGGCCACATCGTCCGGATGGTCCACATCGTAGGTATGATTGGTCATCTGATCGATAGCACTCTCCCTGTCTATATCGAAAAGATCGCAAAAACCGTCAGAAACCAGAAGAGGGGTCACTCTTCCTTCCAAAAGTTGAAATATGGCATAAGGTATACAGCTTCGTTCCAATAGCTCAAGATTACTGTCGTTAAAAATATATTTTCCCACAGGCCGCTCTCTTTCCCTAATCTCCGGGCCAAGCCCAAAGCCTCGCTGTGACGAATGTTTATTTGTTAAATCCCAAAAGTACTAAATCAAACTCCGATACAAAAATCTCCTTAGATAAGACATCTTCCCCTAAAATAGGGGAAGATAGATATATTGGTATTATAATAAAAATACTTGTTTACAGCAAGCAGATTCTTAATATGCAAGCCTTTTAAGCTGTTGCATATTCGTCTTAAGAGCCTCCGTCGTCTCGCCGCTTTCAAGATACTCAAGAAGACTCCTCTGCAAAGCCGCTGCGGGAGCGCATCCTTCCGCGGTAAGCTTGTCCAAAGGACTGGTGCAGACTATGACGTGAGCAGGTCCCGACTTTCCGTCCATTATAAGGAACTCGTAGATCATTCCCAGATTGTCATTGGACTCGCAGTTGTCTATAACCGTAGCAAGGGGTCTGAAGCCAAGCCAGTTAAGCAGGCTTGCTCTGCTCCTTTCTACGATCTCGTACCACTGGGGCGTTGTATACGCCTCGCACTTAAATCCGGCAAAAGCCGGGTGGTCCTTCGCAATAAGAAGCCCCAGGGTTCCAACGGGGATAGGCTTATTCATAGACTCTGAAATGCTCTTAAACATAGGGTAATTCCAAAAGTCCGTGCAATAAGCTCCGGGAAGGCTTCTGTTTTCATTCGGCGTAAGGTAAAAGAGGACTGATTTACCCGCGTCCACCGCAGCGTCCGTTTCCACCATATCCGATGTGATCGCTACTTTTCCGGAGGCTGTAACGGGGAAACTGATCTCCTGTCCGCCTTCATCTTCTTCCACATAGACATCGGTACTTATCTTAAACTTCTCCGCCTTTTTGTAAGCCCATAGAGTATAATGATTTTCACAGATCATTTTCCTGCCTTCGCTGACTATCAGATCAAGCTCGTAGCAGGCGATATCTTCTCTTCCGGGAATCTTTATCTTTATTGAACCGGTATCAAATAATCCCGTTTCTCCCTTGATATCGGATTCCAGATCTTCCTCAAAAACTATCTTGTCCTTTTCTTTATTTACGAGTAAGACCTTAACCTTTATCTTTCCAAGCGGCTTCTTTTTAAAATACGAAAGCTTCGTTGAAAGCTTAAACAGCTCCCCTGCGGTAACCACGTATGAAGCAAACTCGCCAAGTATTACAGCGCCGGAGCAAAACTCTCTCCAGCCTTCGGATGAGATAAGTCCTTTATTCTCCATCAGAGAATTCAAAGGTCCCACAAGAGCCGTGCCCTGTCCGGAAAAATCCTGAATATCGAGAATCTGAAATCCCGCCATATTTCCGCTTCGCAGGGCCGCCTCCAGCTCATTTTTATAGCAGTCCACAGCAAGAGCCCCTGAGGATTTAAAATACCCTTCCGCTCTTTTCGAAAGTCCCTTATCCTCTAACCTCTCCTGAAATACCTGAAGGTTTCTTGCCTGAAGGACTCCCGTGTAATGCGTGATCTCTCTGAAATCGGGGTAGATAAAATACTGTCCGATCTCGTGGCTGACAACAGGTACCTTAGGGATAAGCTCCCCTTCGCTGCTTTCCGCCTTTACCTTCTTTACTCCCGTGCCGTACTGGATCTCGATTTCTCCGCTTTTTTCTCCGAAGGCTTTTGTCGAACCCGAAGGATTAATAGCCTCATCATAGTTCCAGTCCGTGGAAGGTTTTGACTTTTGTATCCTTCCGAGAGGTGCGTCGCACATCGCATAGGAACCCCTTATCTGTCTGTCAACCGAAAAGCGCACCCCGGAAAAGAAATCGTCCTCCGGCAAAATGCAGGGTACCCATTGGAAATTGTTGGATCCTTGCGTATACATTATATCCGGGCGGATAGCCTTATACCCGCCGATGAGCTCTCCAAGAGACTCCTTATCTCCCCAAAGCTCATTGCCCATAGACATCATTACAAAGCTTGGATGTCCGGCAAATTCCTTTAAAATATTAAAGCCTTCTTCCTTAAGGAAATCCTGCGCCTCTTTACTTTCGGCATACCCCTCATCCTTTTCCCCCTTCCAGGTACCCCAAAAAGGGATTTCCGGCTGAAGATATATTCCCAAAAGGTCCGCCGCGATAAATGCCGCCTCGGGAGGGGTACAGGTATGGCATCTTTCATGGTTTAATCCAAAATCCTTAGCGATCTTAAAATCCTTAAGCCAGCCCGTTACGTTCATAGGCGCAAATCCGGATAAAGGGAAAAGCATTCCCTGATGTCTGCCCCTTAAAAAAGTCTTACGTCCGTTTATCGTAAACTTATCTCCCGCTGCCTTAAAAATCCTGTATCCGAACCAAAGGGTCTTTTCAGACAGCTTTGCTCTGTCTTCGCCTAAAAGTACGATGTTAATGCGGTATACATAGGGCTCTTCCTCATCCCACTCTTTTACATCTTCGGGGAGGTCTATATCCAGAGACAATCTGTTTTCACCCTTTTTGATCTTTACCTCTTTTTCCCTTACAGGTATCGCATCCTTTTCGATATCGAGATACTTTTCAAGGATTTCCATATCCGTAGCTTCCGCCTGCTGCTTATCTGCTCTCTCCTTAAAGATACTGCAGTCGGAGTCGGCTTTTAAAAGGCTCTTTTTAAGTATGCATTGGTCCGCGGAAATCTTTATCTTTGCCGAGAGCTTTTCAAATCCCAGCACTTCGAGATTAAGAAGTGCCTTTTTGTTTTCAAAATCGCAGGCAGACGACGCGTAACCGATGGTTGCAGTATCGCAAACGCTGAGAGAAATCTCTCCCAAGATTCCGTTCCAGTTTGTCTGGGTATCCTGACTTGTCATATGGCCGCCGGGAGCTTTATAATCTACGTTTGATACCATTACGGTTATCTCAAAGCTCGTATCCTCTATAAGCCCCGTAAGATCGTAGATATGCTTAGCGATAAAGCTGTCCCTGCTTCCTGCGTACTTTCCGTCAACCCAGACGTGGGAGATCCTCGTTCTTTCGAGGGTAAGGAAAAAATGCTTATCCTTAAGCTCCTTTTTGCCGGTTGCGGGTAGGCTGACGCTTCTCTTATACCAGGAATACCCTTCAAATTTATAGCATTCGGTAAGGAAATACGTTTCTCTTGCTCTGTTTGGCTCTCCTTTTTTTGCGTAAGCGGTAGTGGAAGGAAGGTTGATTGTATCCTCAAAGCTCTTGTTTTCAAAATGCTCCGCAAGGCCTCTTTTTTCGCCGTCAAGACAAAAGCTCCATTTTCCCGAAAGATCGATCTTTGAATTCATTTGCAGGCTCTCCCTGTTTTAATACATTATTAACTGCTGATACTTAATGAAAATCCGAAAAAAGAAAAACTGCCCGATATTCCTATCGAACAGTTTTATTATACCATTTAATTTACCCTCAGCAAAGAGAAAAGCCCTTACTTCTGAGGCTGTTTTCAACTTCCTTGGCCTCTCCGGTATGCATTATCATAATAGGGCATCCGGACTCACGGTTGTATGAAAGATAGAGGTAATTTACGTTAATGTTTGAATCGTTAAGAGCTTCAAGGAGACGGTTTAAATTTCCGACCTCGTCCTTAACCTCAACTCCGATCACATCCGTAAGCTTGCAGATGATTCCGGCATTTTTAAGAACCTCCACAGCTTTATTAGGGTCGCTTACTACCATTCTGACGATACCGTATTCTGCGGAATCGTTGGTAACCGATCCTAAAATATTGATATTTTCCTTAGCAAGGATGCTTGTGATCTCGAGCATCTTTCCCTTGGTATTTTCTGCATATATTGAAACCTGCTTTAACATTTTAGTAACTCCCTTCGGGTAAAAATAGCGTATTTTCAAGGTTTGTCGCGTGGCACTTTAGCACTGCAACGTCCCAAATCGCTATTATATCAGATTAAGTTCCAATAATCTACTGTATTTTTACTTTTTCTCCCGCTCTCAGGGATATCTTTTTGACGTTACCCCCGATCTTTACATTTACCTCAGTATCATTTCCGCTTAAAAGATAGGCTTCAGTAAGTTTTCCGTCCTTCCAGCTAAGGTCTGCCGTTATATCTCCCTTGGCCTTAAGTCCCTTAACACTTCCCTCACTCCATTTTTCCGGGAGGGCCGGAAGAAGCTTTAGTTCACCGTCCGTGCACTGCATCAGCGCTTCAGCTATAGCTGCCGTTCCTCCGAAATTTCCATCTATCTGGAAGGGGGGATGGTTGTCAAACATATTGGGATTTGTTGAGTTTCCAAGGAGCTTTTTAAGATTCTCGTATACCTTCTCGGAATCGTAGAGCCTCGCCCACATATTCGTTATCCAGGCTCTGCTCCAACCGGTATGTCCGCCTCCGTGGGAAAGTCTTCTGTCCAAGGTTGCTCTCGCCGCCTTCGATAATTCCGGGGTCTTGCCCGGGGTAATAAGGTCCGCGGGATAGAGCGCAAAAAGCTGCGAAATATGTCTGTGGCCTATCTCCACCTCGTCGTAGTCAACGGCCCATTCCTTTATCTGACCGTATTTTCCCACCTCCGGATGAGGGATTTTTTCAAGGATTTTGCTCAGCTCATCCGCAAAAGCCTCTTCCTTTTTGATATCAAAGTCCTCTATCTCACCGTTATTTAGGGCTTTCGATAACTCTGATACTGCCATTTGGACATCTTTAAAAAGGACGGTTATTATCTGGGAATCCATAGATGGTCCGATGCAAAGGCATCCCTTTACTCCCTTTTCCGTCATATAGGTATTTTCCGGAGATACAGAAGGACACGTTACAAGTCTTCCCTCGCCATCCGGTATCAGATAATCGCAGAAAAACTCTGCTGCCCCCTTTAAAAGATGATATTTTTCTTTTAAAAACTCTATATCCCTTGTGTACTCGTAGTGTGTAAACACATGAAGTGCAAGCCAGGCTCCTCCGCTTGGCCAGATAGTAGCCGGAATCCACTTATCCTGTGGCGCCGTATCTCCCCAGATATCTGTGTTATGGTGGCAGACATACCCTCTCTTTACCCCGTACATCTCCTTGGCCGTACGTCTTCCGTTCACGGCTACTCTCTCCAAGAGGTCAAAAAGAGGCTCATGACATTCGGACAGATTACAGCTCTCCGCAGGCCAGTAGTTCATCTGCGCATTGATATTTACGGTGTACTTACTTCCCCAGGCAGGCCACATATCCTTGTTCCAGATTCCCTGAAGATTAAGAGGCTGACTTCCCGGGCGGCTTCCCGAGATCATGAGGTATCTTCCGAAGTTAAAGTACAGCTCCATCAGCTTATTGTCGTCCGTATCTTCTTCCCCAAGTCTTTTTATTCTCTCGTCTGTAGTAAGATTGCGGGCACCGAGGCTGTTATCTTTTAGGCAAAACTCAACTCTGTCAAAGTAAGACCTATAGTCCTTGATATGCTCCGTTTTTGCCTCTTCATAAGAAGCCGCCAAAGCTTCTTTAGCATCCTCTATGGCTTTCTCTGTGAGCCTGTCTTTTACGCTTCCTGAAGCAGCACATGCAGCGTCCGTTTCATCTGCAGCGCCTTTTTTTAGATAAAAGTCTGTACGAACGGTTAAAACAAGAGTCGCTTCGTCCGCCCCTTCGCAGACAAGATTTCCGCCTCTTGTATATACTTTTCCGCCTTTACAAGATCCCGCAAGGATAGCACCAAAGGTTATTCCGTCGCCAGTCCCCGCTCCGCCTGTATAAACGATCATATTTTTGGCTATAGGTCTGTTATCGTCGTAATAATCGTCTCTTCCGTCTACTCCCGCCTTAAAGCTTACCATTCCGGGCTTAGACGCTGTAGTATGAACAAAGAGCGCATTCTTTGGAGCAGATACAAAATACTCCCTCTTAAAGCTGACTCCCCCTCTTTCGTAGGAGACCGAAGCTACCGCCTCTTTAAGGTCAAGTATCCTTTCGTACAAAGAGCAGTCTTCCTCTTTGTCCTTCTTTTCCTCTACTCCGAATTTACCGAAAGTACCGGTTTCAACTGCCCCCGGGAACTCAATCTGCAGATCCCCTAAGGGCATATAATGCCTGCTGTTTTGGGGGACTGCTGCCATGGTCTCGAAGGCAAGCTTTTCCGCTGCCGGAATATCTCCCTCAAAAAGGAGTCTTCTGACTTCTTTAAGGCCCTCTTTGGAATCGGGATTGTTCCTGTTTCGTAGGCCTCCGGACCAGATTGAATCCTCGTTTAATCCGATAAGGTCACGGTCAGTTCCGCCGTAGATCATCCCGCCGATTCTTCCGTTTCCGACGGGAAGAGCCTCGTTAAAGTCCTTTGCGGGTTTATTGTATCTAAGTATAGTCTCTCTCATAATCTGCCCTTGATATCACCTTTGGTTAGTAAATCATCCCTTACACATGGGAAATGATAAGCTCCATTTTACCCGAAAACAAAACTTTTGCCCAGCCCGAAGGAAGGATAAGATGATTTCCTTTATTAACCTTAAAGCCGCTTATTTCTCCGTCGCCTTCAAGTACGCTTACGCAAAGGAAAGGAGCCCTGTTTTCGTACTCAACGCATCCGTCAACATTTACCTTTGAAACGGTGTAATACTTGCAGGAGTACATCTGCGTAACGGCGTTAACGGGTGCCTCGGCAAAGTTTACCACAGCCTCTTCGGCGCTCTTTGCAGGTACAGTTATGACATCGATACTCTTGTCTATATGAAGCTCACGGGGCTTACCATTCTGAAGTCTGTCGTAGTCGTAAACTCTGTAAGTAATATCGCTGTTTTGCTGAGTCTCAAGAAGGAGTATTCCGCCCTTTATGGCGTGTACGGTACCGGGATCAATCTGGATGAAATCTCCCTTTTTAACCGGTACTTCGCGGATAAATTTATCCCACTTACCGCCGCGGATCATATCTTCAAGCTCGGCCTTATCCTTAGCGTTATGGCCGATTACAAGGCTTCCGTCCTCGGGACAGTCAAGGACATACCAGCACTCTGTCTTACCGAAGGAGCCGTTTTCATTTACCTTAGCGTACTCATCATCGGGATGAACCTGTATACTAAGGTCCGCTTTTGCGTCGATGATCTTTGTAAGAAGCGGAAATCTGTCATAGGGAAGCTTTCTGCTTCCGTCAGGCGCCTTATTTCCGAAAAGCTCCGGATGGCTTTCCCAAAGCTCACTGAGTTTCATACCCGCGAACTGTCCGCAGGCGATTATACCCTCTCCGTTTTTATGCGCGGAGATTCCCCAGCATTCGCCGATATCATCCCCGGGCTCATCATATCCGTAGTCCGTGCGAAGTCTCTCTCCTCCCCAGATAGTATGGGCAAAAGCGGGCTTTAAATAAAGAGGCTTAAGATTTCCGGAGGCGATGACGCTTACAAGATAAAAAGGAAGCTCGCTCTTTTCGGGAGCATCTACAATCTCTATCTCAACAATATGCTCTCCGGCATCTCCATGGTCCAAAAGAGTATCAAGGCAAAGCTTGTCACCCCAGGTTTCGTCAAAGTTTGCATTTAGAGTAGCCTTTTCTTCTCCGTCAACCTTAGCTACAGCAACAGGCGCAGGAAGCTTGATCGTCCTTCTGTACTGAACCCCGATGCAGCTTCCTTTAACCTTAAAGGAAATCTTTGCACCTTTCTTCGTAGCCGTCCAGCCGTTTTTAAATATATCCGTAATGTGGTCTTGGGGAGCCTCATCAACCTCCCATCCTTCGCAGGAAACTACATCCGCATTTTTATTCCTGTATCTTACGGAATCCTCGTAAGCATTGGCGGTTAAGGGCGCAGGAAGCTTTGCTCCTTCGAGGCGTTCAGGCTCCTTTTCCTTGGAAAACTCACCTTTTCTTATCTTGTCAAGGCCATATGTGATGACGCTTGCAACCATCTCATGCCCTCTGTCATTGGGATGCAGGTCGTCGGGGGTAATCTCCCTGTTTTCGATTTCTCCCGATAAAAGGAGGGGATAGATTGTGCTCTGCATCGAAAAAGCGGGGATGTTATAGTGCCTTGCTATCTTTGAATGCATAAGCTCTGCGCTTGATCCGTTGTCGTAGCATACATTGTAAAAAGTGTAAACTGCCGGAGAGTTATCAGCCGAGAGGAGTTTTCTTACAACTCCCTCGAAGGTCTCTAAGAAATGCTCCGTGCTCATATCGTTTACGGCATACTCAACGCTTATAACATCGGGCTTGTAGGAAAGGACATCCTCAGCCGCTCTCGCGCATCCAAACTGAGAGTCCGTAGCGCCGATACCCGCATTTATAAATGTGAATTTAGCCTTGGGGAAGGTCTCCTCCCACCAGGCAAAAACTCTCGCTGCGTAACAAAGCTCAGGCCTGCTTGCCAGAGATCCCTGGGTTATTGAGCCGCCGAGGAAGGCAATTGTGAGGCTCTCGCCTCTTTCTGCGCGGGCGAAAGCGTCCTTAAGCCTTCTCGTATTTCCTATATTCTTTATTCCTGATTCGTAATCTATATTCATATTATTTTCCTTTTCTCTCTCGTAACAGGCGAGAGCGTTGATAGGCTCGTGAACGAACCATGTAGCGACGTTGGCACTTAACGAATGCAAGTGATAACGCAGCATGAGTTTAGTACCGCTACCGGAGCGCTTTGAGCCGAGAGGCGTGTGAGTGAACGAACCTGTCAAGGCTAGGCGCCGTCACTAGGACAGTATACCTTGAATAAATGAAGATAACTCTTCAGCCATTTCATTATGCTCCGGAATCCTCGGGTGTCCCGGAGTTGCGGCTCCGTTTCTCTTAAACATAAAGTG
>CADATP010000056.1:23522-29369 GCA_902790935.1 uncultured Lachnospiraceae bacterium
CAACCTCGTCAATCGCTCTGTCCCAGGCGGGATCGTGCATCAGAAGTGTTGTGATGCAGACTATGGTAACCCCGGGATAGTACGTGCGAAGTTTTTTAATAAATGCCTCGTATTCAGCTCTCCAATGGTTAGCCGCCTCGCCGTCGTATTCTTCTTTCATAATATCCTTCGGGTTTGCGTCGTTTTGTCCGAAGGCAAGGATTACAAGATCCGGTTTCCAAAGCTTATAGTCCCAGTTGCTCTCTCCGAGAGGAGGATTGTACTTAAGCTTATCGTAACAGGACTCTACGCCTCTGAAATCGTCGGGTCCGTTAAACCAACCGGTCTTATCAAGAAGCGAGATTCCGCCCTGGGAGGTATCGTGAAGCTCCATATTCAGATTTCTTGCCACCTGCCAGGAGTAGGAGTAGTAGCTGTTGTTGTATCTTCCCTCATTGTTTTCAGGGTCGGAAGAAGCTACGCAGTCCATTGCTTCGCAGACTTCCCCGCATGATACGCTGTCTCCTATAACCTCGATCTTTCTCTCCGGAAGCGGCGCAGGCTTAGTAACCTTCGCCCCCTCTTCGATCTCAAGACCGTAGAAAATAACATAATGCTGTCCGCCGTCCTGACGCTTAAAGACTGTTAGCTCGTGCTCCCCTTCGGAAAGACTCTTAAAGAAGCCATCCTCTGGGAAAAGCTTTCCGTCTTCCGTACGGATAGTTTCGGATATATCGTAAGTCACCTTTCCGGAGTCCTTAAGGATCAGTTTTCCCTGCACTCCGTCAAGGATGATGCCCAGAGAATTCTCCGCCCAGGCTTTCCTGTTTTCAAAGGTAAGTCGGCAGGTCTTGCCGGTAAATCTTACCTTAAAAAAGCTGGCAGCATAGACCAAAACCGGCGCCTCGGGGTCGGTAAAATCAATCCTGCCGCTGTATATAATCTCGCTCTGTTTTGGAGATATTATTTTTATTCCCTCGTTCATACTTGTTTTCCTTTTTTACTATTTGAATAATATTACTTTTTGTATTAGAATCTAAAAAACCCAGGGCGGCAACCCTGGGTTTTTTGGTGAGCGATTCAATAGAAAACGCTTTATAATCTCTTTATGTATTATTATACTATACCAGGTTTCTTTTTATGTCAAACATATTATTCGCTCTATTTCCAACCTACTTCCCAAGAAGTTCCAGGTTCTTGCGGATAAGCTCGCATCTCTGGGCTACGCACTCTACGCTTCTTCCCGGATCTTTGGGCGTATTAAATACATAATCCACCAGCTTGTCGATGGTAGTCGTAGCTACATGCAGCCTTGTATCCGACGAAGCGTAGTAGATAAATACCTCATTTTTGTCGTTCACAATAGCACCGTTTGTAAATACTACGTTTGACACGTCTCCGACTCTTTCGCCGCCTCTGGGTCCTATAAGCATTCCCGAAGGCTCAGCGATTACCTTTGAAGGATCCTTTAAGTCTGTCGCAAAAGCATAGATGACATATCTAAGTCCCGCCGCGGTATTTCTGACGCCGTGGGCGATATGGATCCAGCCCTTCTCAGTTTTTATCGGAACAGCGCCCGCGCCGTTTTTAGCTTCCGTGATGGTATGGTACTTGCGAAGAGAGGTCATCTTCTCCTCGTCGATAACAGCGTGGGTAATATCGTCGCAAAGTCCGAATCCTACTCCTCCGCCGCTTCCTGTCTCGATGAAATCATCCATAGGGCGGGTATAGAAAGCGTACTTTCCGTTAACAAACTCGGGATGGAGCACAACATTTCTCTGCTGAGGGGAGCGAAGAGTCTTGAGATTGTCAAGTCTCTCCCATGTTTTTAAGTCCTTAGTACGAACGATTCCTGCGGCAGCAGTAGCGGCAGAAAGATCGTTTACGGAAGTGTCCTTACTCTCTGAGCAGAATACTCCGTAGATATAGCCGTCCTCGTGCTGTGTGATTCTCATATCGTAGACATTGGTTTCATCCTTGCAAGTATCGGGAAGAAGGATGGGATAGTCCCAGAACTTAAATCCGTCCACACCGTTATCCGACTCGGCAACAGCGAAGAAAGACTTTCGATCGTTTCCCTCTACTCTCGCAACAAGATAATACTTTCCGTTAAGATAGATCGCACCGGAGTTAAATGTTGCATTTACTCCCAGTCTCTCCATAAAGAAAGGATTGGTATCCTTGTTTATGTCGTACATCCATGTCACGGGAATCATCTCCCTCGTAAGCACGGGGTACTCGTATCTGTCGTAGATTCCGTTATAAAAGTCCGTCTTTTTATTCTTTCTTGAGGTAAGTTCATCTACCTTCTTTTGCAGTTCATAGTACTTTTCGTGAACCATAATAGTTTCTCCAAATTAACCCTGTGTTAATCTAATAAGCATACGTCCGTTCCAAGCTTCAATATCAGCAATTTAAACTTCAATTCCGGCAGCTCTCTTCATTACTTCAAGGCACATACGTCCATTGTGGTAAGGGCATTTCCAGGGCTCAACAATAGGCTTTTTAGGATCCGGCGTACCGTTTTTATCTACCTGTGAAAACCACTCGCTTCCGCCTCTCTTATCCCAGACATATTCCTTGATGAATTCCCACTCTTTTGCAGCTGCGTCCAGGTATTTACCCTTCGAGTTGTCAGCCAGATATCCGTTTACAAAGCCGAGAACAGCCTCAGCCTGCACCCACCAGATCCTCCACTCGTTGACTACGCCCTTATCGCATTCGTTCGCAAGGCTTCTTCCGTCAAAGGCAACCTTATAGATGTTCTCCGTAAGGTCTTTTGTGATGGGATACATCTTCTCCTCGTACTTCTTGTCTCCGAGGATCTTTACGCCTCTGTCCATAAGCCAGGCAGTCTCAATATCATGACCGTATGAGTGAAGGTCGATTATGGAATTGTAATTTGCATCGAAGAAAACTTCCTGTCTGTGAAGAGCGGGATTGTAGATCTTGTCGGCGAAAGTATCCATTATCCAGGCAAGCCTCTCACCTACGTATGAATCCCCTGACACTCTGTAGAGCTCGCTGTACGCCTCGAATACGTGCAAAAGGGTGTTCATGGTTTTATCTGCCATAACTCCGTTTTCCGAAAGCTTCTCATTTGATTCGGGCTTAAAATCTACAGTCTTAGCCTCAAGATAGCCAATATCATCGGTAAAATGCTCCTCGATGATACCCACAAGTCTCTTGGCAAGTTCGAGAGCCTGTCTGTCGCCTATGGCATCATAATAAGAGGCAAGGGCGTATATGCAAAACGCCTGATTATAGCAATGCTTAGTGGTATCGGCGGGAGTACCGTCATAATCAACCGACCAGAATACTCCGCCGTATTTTTTGTCAACACATTTACTTACAAGGAAATTGTAGGCATGCTTGGCTTCATCCTTTATATCAAGAGCGGTATAACCGTACTTTATAAAGTCACCGTCGGTTATAAGTCCCTTCTTGTAAAGGAGCAAAACATTGCTGAAAAACCAGGTGATGCGGCTGTTCAATATGCATCCTTTTTCTGCCTTCATATTAAGTTCAAGATCGTACGAAAGCCATCCGTAATATCCGCCGTACTTGTCGTCCCGCATTCCCTTCCAAAAGGGAATGATCGTTTCGAGCAAATGACTTTTCATTTCTTTAGCCAGAATTTCAAGATTCATATTTACCCTGCCTTTCTTTAAACGGAAAGGTTAAAAGATTAGCACTTTCCGAGGTCTGTATCATTCCAATCTGTGTTGGAATGATCCTTAATGTACTGTACAATTTCGTCAAAGTAGCAGAATGCCACACCTACGTAGCTGTCAGCGCATCCGTAGTAAAGAGCGATCTTTCCGCTCTCGGGATCGTGAACAGTAGCGCAAGGGAAGCAAACATTGGGAACGAAACCTCTTTCCTCATACCACTCTTCGGGAGTAAGAAGGAAGTTCTCGCATCTGTAAAGAACCTTTGAAGGCTCCTCAAGGTCAAGGATCGCTCCTCCGATGGAATATACATATCCGTTGCAGGTTCCGCTTACGCCGTGGTAGAAGATAAGCCAGCCTTCGCTTGTCTCGATAGGAGCAGCGCCGCCGCCGATCTTAAGAGACTCCCACCAGAAGCCGTTGCGTCCCATAACGTGTCTGTGATGTCCCCAGTACTCGAGATCGGGGCTCTCGGAAATGAAGATATCTCCGAAAGGTGTGTGACCGGAGTCTGAAGGACGGCTGAGCATCTTGTACATACCGTTTATCTTTCTGGGGAAGAGTACCGCATTTCTGTTGAAAGGAATGAAAGGGCACTCCATCTTGGTCCAGGTCTTGAAATCGGTGGTCTTTGCCATACCGATAGATGCTCCGTAAAAGTCCTGACACCAAATAGCATAATATGTATCTTCAACTTTTACAAGTCTGGGATCGTATGCATACTTAGGCATAAAGTCTTCGCCGTTCTCGTCCTTGAAACGGATCTTGTCCTTTTCAAAATCCCAGTGGATACCGTCTTTACTTCTTCCGAAGTAGATAAAGGAAATGCCGTTTGTCTGTTCTCCGCGGAATACTCCTACGAAAGCTCCTTCGTAAGGTACTACTGCACTGTTAAAGATACGTGCAACGCCCTCAATGGGGTTACGATTAATAATAGGGTTCTCGGTGTATCTCCAGATAGGTGCGCCGGGCTTAAGGTCAGCGGGCTTATCCTGCCAGGGAACATTGGGTACTGCGGGTGCAATCATCTTAATTTCGCTCATTTTGATCTCCTTTTGCTAAATAGGTTAATTGATTATACTTAGTTTCATCCGGTCTCCCAGCGGGCAGACCTTTGTTATAGGTTTAATATACTTTTAAGTAAAAATATAAACAATCGTAATATTGCTTAAATTTAAAACAATATTTTATATATTCTTACTTAATTTTAACTAATATATTGGCTAATTTTAGCTTATTAAAAAATTTCCTTCACCGTTAGCCGCTATCTGCGCTTCTTTACACTGTTCTTTACAACAAGGCTTCCCTCAACGACGTGAATGCCCTTACGGTAGGAGGTTCCCGATATCTTTTTAATAAGAACGTTGACTGTCTGCGCTGCCATCTCGGAAATATCAACCGCATAGGTCGTAATGTCCGTATCGCAAAGCCCCGGGTATACGTAATCGTCATATCCGGCAACGGAAATATCCTCCGGCACTCTAAAGCCTTCCTTTTCCAGCTTGTTTATAAGTATTCCTGCCGTCAGGTCACAGTTGCAAAAAAAGGCTGTCGGCATATCCTTGGGAAGCTTTAGGTAATCATCCCCGCCTATGGTTCCGCTTGCGGATTTACGGTCGCCGATCACCCAGTCCTCCCTAAAAGGGATCCCCCGCTCCAAAAGAGCCTTCATATATCCTAAATACCTGTCCGTGATAGAACCCGTAACGCCTACCGTTCCGACATAAGCGATCCTTGTGTGACCCATATCTATAAGATAATTGGTCATATGATATCCGCCGAAGAAACTGTCCGATATTACGCAATCCGTAGCTCTCTTTTTGTCGGAAAAATCCATAAAGATGACCGGCACTGTAGATTCCTTTAAAAGAAGGTTTAAATACTTCTCGCTTAAAGCCCCGATCACAACTACTCCGTCAGCTTTGTTTTCGCTTATTATCTTAGGAAGGATCATCCCGCCTTCCATCTGCTCGCTTACAACCTCAAGTATTGAAAAGCAGCCTCTCTCAACTGCGCTCCTTGCCACCTGTTGGTACATCTGAAGATAGAAGGAGTAATCTCCGAGATATCCTTCTCCGATAAGAACGCCTAAATTGTAGCTTACGTTTTTTTCCTGCTTTTTAGCCGCGGAAGGTTGTACATATCCAAGTTCATCAGCCCTTGCGATTATCCTTTCGCGCATACTCTCGCTGACACC
>CADATP010000057.1 GCA_902790935.1 uncultured Lachnospiraceae bacterium
TTTACGCAAAGCTCGCCGATCTCACCCTGAGCTACCTTGTTGCCTTCTTCATCAACGATCTTGGTTTTCCAGCCAAATCCCGCTTTTCCGATTGCTCCTACTTTGTGTACATTTTCCATACCAAGATGTACGCAGCCGGGACCGGTGGATTCGGAAAGACCGTAGTTTGTGTCGTATTTATGATGAGGGAAGTACTGTAACCAGCGTTTTATAAGACTGGGCGGAATGGGCTGAGCGCCAATATGCATAAGTCTCCACTGGCTTAATTTGTAATCCTCAATTTTAAGCTTTCCTGCATCAAGAGATGCCAAAATGTCCTGCGCCCAGGGAACAAGGAGCCAGACTATAGTGCAGTGCTCCTCGGATACAGCCTTAAATATAGCTTCGGGAGAGTGCCCCTTTAGAAGTACGGCGCGGCTTCCTGTGTACAGAGAGCCGAACCAGTGCATCTTTGCTCCTGTGTGGTAAAGGGGAGGGATGCAAAGGAAGTTGTCATCATGAGTGGTTTCGTGGTGCGTTGCTTCCATCTTAGCCGACTGCATAAGAGCAGTATGGATATGAAGGATTGCCTTGGGGAAGCCTGTGGTTCCGGACGAGAAGTATATTGCCGCATTGTCGCCATCCTCAACTAAAACGCGGGGAGCGGTAGAGGAAGCGTTTGAAACCTGGCGGAAATAATCCTCTGCATAGGAAGGGCACTGGTCTCCGACGAAATAGAGGAGAGTGTTCTTCTTTATCTTAGAAGCAATATCCTCGATACGTCCGATGAATTCGGGTCCGTAGAAGAGTACGTCGGAATCGGATGCCTTGAGGCAATAATCAATCTCCGAAGCATCAAATCTGAAATTGAGAGGAACCGCAACAGCTCCTGCTTTAAGGATACCGAAATAGATGGGAAGCCACTCTAAGCAGTTCATAAGAAGGATCGCGCATTTTTGATTCTTCTTGATCCCCATATCTATAAGCATATTTGCTACGCGGTTTGCCTTTTCATCAAAGACGGACCATGTGATCTGACGTCTGTAATATGCCGGCTCTGTGGGCTGGATAAGCTCGTATTCCTTCCAGGTTACGCGCTGCTCCTCGGTGATTTCCGGGTTTATTTCAACTAGTGCGACCTCGTCGCCGTATAATTTGCTGTTTCTTTCCAGCAGATCGGTTATAGGCATCGAAATTTCTCCTCTGATCAGTTTAATAATATTGCGCTTTAAAGCGCTAAATCATATGATACATTTTTTGATAAGAAAAGTCAATGAGCCGCGATCCGGAAATGCTTGAATGTATCGGTATCGCGAGATGTATGGTATAATACTTGCGTCTTTCTTAAATCGGAAGAACTTTTCTAAAGCTATATTCAACTTACGCAGGAGCATTATTATGAGCAATATTTCACAGGCAGACAAGGGTAAACAGACATACAGTGCGGGAGCTCTTCTTAAAAGATTTTTTCCTTACATAAAAAAATATGGACATCTGATGGCATTTGACCTTTTCTTTGCATCTCTTACAACCCTTTGCGATATTGCGCTTCCTATGATCATGCGCAGGGTGACGAATTCAGCCTTGGGAATGGCGGCGCCGCTTACGGTTACGGTCATCATCAAGATGGCGATACTGTACGTTGCCCTCAGACTCATTGATGCAGGCGCGAATTTCTATATGCAGTCTCAGGGACATATTATGGGCGTTTACATAGAAACAGATATGAGAAGGGATGCCTTCGACCATCTGCAAAGGCTTTCGGGGACTTACTACAGCAACCATAAAATCGGCCAGATCATGGGACGTATAACCAACGATCTATTCGATGTTACGGAGTTTGCACACCACTGTCCCGAGGAATTCTTTATTGCTTCAATAAAGATTGTTGTATCCTTCGTAATACTGTCAAGGTCATCAATCCTGCTTACACTTCTTATTTTTGCATGCCTTCCTTTTATGTTTGTTGTTTCGTCAAAGGTTAACCATTGGCTACGTTCTACCCAAAAGGCGCAAAGATACCAGGTGGGCGAGCTAAACGCAGCAATAGAGGACAGCCTCCTTGGTGAGAGAGTTGTAAAGGCTTTTACTGCGGAAGATGAGGAAAAGCGTAAATTTGAAGAGGGTAATATAGAGTATCAAAGGATCAAAAAAGGATTCTATTACGCTATGGCTACCTTCGGTACAACAACCAGGCTTTTTGACGGACTTATGTACACAGTTGTCATTGTGGCGGGAGGACTGTTTCTTATAAACGGCATCATTGGGGCCGGAGATCTTGTGGCTTACGTTCTCTACGTAACTACGCTTATCCAGACTATCAGAAGGATCGTTGAGTTTACCGAGCAGTTTCAGCGCGGTATGACTGGAATAGAGCGATTTGTTGAGATAATGGACACTCCTGTTGATATAAAGGATGCGCCCGGTGCCGGGGAACTTAAAGTAACCGATGGCAGTATCGAATTTGAAAATGTATATTTCGAGTATCCGGATGATCATAACAAAGTCCTGAAAAACTTTAATCTTAAGGTAAAGCCGGGAGAGAACCTTGCTATTGTCGGCTCCTCAGGAGGCGGAAAGACTACGGTCTGCAATCTTATCCCGAGATTTTACGATATTACGGACGGAAAAATCCTGATAGACGGACAGGATATTAAGGGGGTTACGCTTAAGTCTCTTCGCGGAAGTATAGGTATGGTCCAGCAGGATGTTTATCTTTTCAGTGGAACCATCAGGGACAATATCGCTTATGGTCGCCCGGGGGCTACGGATGAAGAGATAATGGAAGCGATAAAGCTTGCCGGAGCGGATGAATTTATAGAAAAGTATGAGACCGGGATTGATACTTATATAGGAGAAAGGGGAGTAAAACTCTCCGGAGGTCAGAAGCAAAGAATTTCCATAGCAAGGGTATTTTTAAAGAATCCGAAGATACTTATTCTTGATGAGGCAACGTCTGCTCTTGATAATGAAAGCGAACTTGTTGTGACACAGAGCCTGAAAAAACTGGCTATGGGACGGACGACCATCACCATAGCCCACAGACTTACTACTATAAAGGACGCAGACCGTATCATTGTCCTTGGAAAAGAAGGCATCGAAGAGGAAGGATCTCATGATGCCCTCCTTGAAAAAGAGGGAGCATACTATAAGCTCTGGAACAGGCTTACACTCTTATAATATTGAGCTCGCCGAAACTTACGCTTCCTTCGATTACGCATTTAACGGGATTCTCTCCGAGAATTTCTTCGTATTTGTTGTCGCTGCTGTCACCGAAGGCAGCGGTTGTTTTGTTGATAACGTTCCAGCTCCTGGGGATGTAAAGAGCCATTTCACCAAAGGCAACTCTTGCCTGGATCTTTACCTCTCCGCAGGGAACTTCCGCTTTGTCAAAATATACTCTGAGCTCTCCGAACTCTACAGAGAGATCGGCCGATTTAAGGTTGTTTGAACGTATATATTTTGAAGCGTCACCCATTTTTATGGAGTGAAAAACATATTCATTTTCATCGTTTGAGTCATCGGTAAAAGCTGCATTTTGGTCGCTGTCAAAGTCTACGTCAACCTTTACATTGTCAAAATTTATACCCTTATTTTCTTTTTTAAAGTGTTTAAAAACATGTCTTTTTGTCCAGCTTGAAGGAATGAGTTTTTCAAAGGCTATGGATAAAAGGAGCGCTACGAGAAGCACAATCCAGGGAGTGATCGCGGTAATCTTAAGTGGCTCCGCAAAGATGATCGCAAGTCCCGCAAGGGGGAAGAATACTCCGGGGTAGAAAAAGTCCAAAAGGCTGTGGAAAAACACTACTACGAGTACTACAGCAAGGATCAGTCCCCATGTACTTACTCCTGCAAGCTCGAAGGGAAGCACAAGGATATTCAGTTTCCAAAGAATAAGACATACGGATAATCCGATAAGAAGTATTCCGGATAAAATGTTTTTAAGCTTTTTTCTTGTCATAATATATTCTCCTCAATAATAATGATTTGGTTTACATAAATTATAAGATTAAGAACCAAGATTCTCTTTTAGTGCTTTGTAGTATCCGCGGGAGCAGTATACTATCTTGTGGGTTCCGGCAAATTCCACTTTGCTTGCACCGGTAAGGTTTCGCGTAATGGAGTAAACCTTGTGGGTGTTAAGGATAGTGGATTTGGAAATCCTCATAAAGTACGCGGGCAGGAGTTCTTCGAGTTCGTAGAGCTTGTATCTTACTTCGAATTCATCCTTGGCGGTATGGGCCCTTATACAGCCTGAGTCTGTCTCGAAGAAAAGGATATTGCTTACGGGGAAGAAATATTCCGCGTCGTCTTTGTGGAAGGTGATGCGGCTGCCGAGCTTTCCGGCTTCGTTGATCAGCCTTTGAAGCTCTACAACCGATCCATCAACCTCCGGGCATTTAATTGTAACCTCACACCCATCGGCGTTTTGGTCAATTTCAATTTTTACCTTTAAGCTGTTCATGATTTTATTATACACAGAAAATGCCTAAGGAAAAGCGTTTACGGGTAAGTGGTAAGTTTTTGCAGGTAAGATGTATAAAAAGTGCCCCCCCACCCCCGTCCCCCTGTGTCATGATGAACCCCGGGGACGGGGGTGGGGGGTCACTTGAATAATTGAGAATATTTTGGTATTATCTAATTGCCTCGATTTAGCGATTTAAAGGGTTAAAGATTATTGACGTTCGATCGGGGCAAGAAGAAATATGTATAAAAATGCATCGGAGGAAGTTATGGAAAACACAGGCAAACAGCTTATGCTTGGAAATAAAGCCATCGCCAGGGGACTGTATGAAGCCGGCGTCTGCTTTATATCCAGCTATCCCGGTACGCCCAGTACCGAAGTTACCGAGGAGGCTGCCAAGTATGATGAAATCTATTGTGAATGGGCACCTAATGAAAAAGTAGCTATGGAGGCGGCTTTCGGAGCAAGCCTTGCGGGGCGCAGAAGTTTTTGCGCTCAAAAGCACGTTGGACTTAATGTGGCTGCAGACCCGCTTTATACTATGTCCTACACCGGCGTAAATGCCGGAATGGTAGTACTTGTGGCGGATGATCCCGGAATGCACTCATCCCAGAATGAGCAGGATTCACGCTATCATGCCATCGCTTCAAAAGTTCCTATGATCGAGCCCGCAGATTCCGAGGAAGCACTTGAATATACTAAACTTGCCTTTGATATTTCCGAGAAATTTGATACTCCCGTTCTTATAAAAATGTGCACCAGAGTTGCTCACTCCCAGTCAGTAGTTGAGCCCGGAGAGAGAAAGGTTCCTGAATTTGATTATGAAAAAAATATCGCAAAGTATGTTATGATGCCGGGCAACGCCAAAAAGCGTCATCCTTTTGTTGAGGAGAGAACGGAAAAGCTTCGCGAGTATGCTGAAACCTCCGATATCAACAAGGTATTTTTAGGCGGAACAAAGATCGGTATCATCACTTCATCAACTTCTTATCAGTATGTCCGCGAAGTCTTTGGAGACAGCGTGAGCGTCCTTAAGCTTGGAATGGTGAATCCTCTTCCCGTAAGGCTTATAAAGGATTTTGCCGCAAAGGTAGAGGAGCTGTACGTAGTTGAGGAACTTGATCCTATTATCGAAAACCACGTAAAGAGCCTTGGACTTGAAGTACAGGGAAAGGAAATGCTTCCCATCTGCGATGAGTTTTCACAGAACCTGATAGCAAAGGCCTTTGGAAAAGAAGTAACCGAGGGTTACAAGGTGGAAGATGCAATCCCGGGTCGTCCTCCCGTTATGTGTGCAGGATGCCCTCACAGAGGACTTTTCTTTACCCTTAAACAAAATAAATGTACCGTTCTCGGAGATATCGGATGCTACACACTCGGCGCGGTTCCGCCTCTTTCTACCATTGAAATGACTCTTTGCATGGGTGCATCCATCAGTGCACTCCACGGATTTAACAAGGTAGGCGGAGAAGAGACCGAGAAAAAGACAGTAGCCGTTATCGGAGATTCAACCTTTATGCACTCCGGTATGACGGGACTTGCAAATATCGCGTACAACCAGACTAATTCAACAGTTATCATCCTTGACAACTCCATCACCGGTATGACGGGACATCAGCAAAATCCCACCACCGGTTACAATATCAAGGGAGACCCTGCGGGGAAGATCGACCTCGAGGCTCTTGTAAAGGCTATGGGCATCGAGAGAGTAAGAGTCGTTGATCCCTACAATCTCGAAGAATGCGATAGAGTGATCAAGGAGGAACTTGCGGTATCAGAACCGTCGGTTATCATCTCAAGACGCCCCTGTGCGCTTCTTAAGTATGTTAAGCACAACGGACCCCTTAAGTGTAACAGAGAAAAGTGCGTAGGATGCAAGTCATGCATGAGGATCGGATGCCCTGCGATCTCTATGAAAGATGGTAAGGTGGTAATCGATGAAACTCTTTGCGTAGGCTGTGGCGTATGTACACAGCTTTGCAAATTCGGTGCACTGGAGGGCTAAGATAATGGAAACAAAGAATATTATGATAGTAGGCGTGGGTGGACAGGGTTCCCTCCTTGCCAGTAAGATTTTGGGACATCTTCTTCTTTCTCAGGGCTATGATGTAAAGGTTTCGGAAGTACACGGAATGAGCCAGAGAGGCGGAAGCGTTGTTACCTATGTAAGATACGGAGATAAGGTTTATTCACCTGTGATCGATAAAGGCGAAGCTGATTTTATAGTTTCTTTCGAGATCCTTGAGGCTGCAAGATGGCTTGAGTTTCTTAAAAAGGACGGACAGATTGTTACCAATACCCAGCAGATTGATCCGATGCCTGTAATTACGGGCGCTGCAGAGTATCCTGCGGATCTTGCAAAGAAGATCAAGGATGCGGGAGCAAAGATAGATGCGATCGATTGTCTGTCCGTAGCTAAGGAGGCCGGCAGTGCAAAAGCTGTTAACATCGTACTTCTCGGAAGACTGTCACATTATTTTGATATACCCGAAGAGGCCTGGATGGCATCCCTTGAAGCCAATGTTCCGGCCAAGTTTTTGGAAATGAACAAAAAAGCGTTTGAACTTGGAAAGCATTCAGCGTAACGCAGCACAGATAAATGACAAGAAATGTCGGATTGCAAAATGAAAGGAGCTTTTGGGCAGCATGGAAAGGTACTATCAGGAAGAGATTGAGTGCGCACCTTACGAAAAGATACGCGAAATTCAGTCGGAAAAACTCGTTAAGCAGGTAAAGCACGTTTGGGACAATGTTCCCTACTATCGAAAGAAGATGGAAGAAAAGGGCGTTACTCCCGATGATATTAAATCGGTAGACGATCTTAAAAAGCTCCCCTTCCTTTCAAAAGCAGACTTAAGAGATGCGTACCCCTACGGACTTTTAGGTATGCCCTTAAAGGACTGTGTTCGTATTCACTCTACCTCCGGAACAACCGGAAAGAGAGTAGTTGCTTACTATACCCAGCACGATATAGACCTTTGGGAGGATTGCTGTGCGAGAGCTCTTACGGCAGCAGGCGCGACAAATGAGGATGTAGTTCAGGTTGCGTACGGATACGGACTTTTTACCGGCGGAGCCGGACTTCACGGCGGCTCACATAAAGTAGGCTCCCTTACTATCCCCATCAGCTCGGGAAATACCGATCGTCAGATCATGTTTGCCATGGACCTTTCCGCTACAATCCTTTGCTGTACTCCCAGCTATGCGGCCTACCTCGGAGAGAGGATGAAGGAACTTGGCTACGGCCCTGAGGATATTCCTCTTAAGGCCGGTATCTTCGGCGCAGAGGCGTGGAGCGAGGAGATGAGAAAGGATATCGAGAAGACTCTCGGTATCAAGGCATTTGACATCTACGGACTTACAGAGCTTTCCGGACCCGGTGTAGCATTTGAGTGCTCTGCTCAAAGCGGAATGCATATAAATGAGGACCACTTCATTGCAGAGATCATCGACCCCGATACAGAAGAAGTACTTCCCGAAGGATCCGTCGGAGAGCTTGTATTTACAGCAGTTGATAAAGAGGCCTTTCCTATGATACGCTATAGGACGAAGGATATCTGCAAGCTTACAAGAGAAAAGTGTTCCTGCGGCAGAACCCATATCAAGATGGCTAAGCCTATGGGAAGAAGCGATGATATGCTTATTATCCGCGGCGTAAACGTATTCCCCAGCCAGATTGAAACTGTACTTATGAACAACGGATATGCGGCTAACTATCAGATAATCGTTGACCGCGTAAACAATACTGACACATTTGATGTACAGGTTGAGATGACTCCCGAGATGTTTACCGACAATATCGGGGAGATTGAGGCCCGTCAGAGAAAGCTTTCAGATGACCTTAAGGCTATGCTCGGAATAAAGGCTAAAGTTTCCCTTCTTGCGCCCAAGTCAATTGCAAGAAGCGAGGGTAAGGCTGTCAGAGTTATCGATAAGAGAAAGATTTAAGGAGGGTAAGGATATGTCAGTTAAACAGATTTCGGTTTTCCTTGAAAACAAGCCCGGTGCGTTAAAAAAGATGACCGGTGTGCTCGCTGCACATGAAATAGATATGAGAGCAATCTCAATGGTTGAAACAAGAGATTTCGGTATCGCCAGAATCGTAGTTGACGATCCTATTTCTGCTGTAAATATTTTAAAAGAGGCGGACTTTGTCTCTAATCTTAATTCTGTCCTTGTTGTTGAGATTCCCGACGAACCCGGCGGACTTGATAAGCTCATCAATATCTTTGCGGATGCAGAAGTAAATATCGAGTATATGTACGCAGTATCCGGCCATAAATCCACAAAGAGCGCCTGCATGATATTCCGCGTAGCCGACACAAAGGCAGCTGAGGCGAGACTTGTGGCAAAGGGACTTAAGATCCTTACTCAGGACGACGTTATGAAGATTTAAAGTTTAACCGGGGGGCATATTTCCTTACATTTAGGAAGGATACAGAACTGTAATGTTTAAAAGATTTAAAAATGCACTTTTAACGTCCAAAAAGCAAACTGTTTCTACGGTCATTATCTCTTTGATAATGGCCGTATTGTACTTTGTTTGCATTCATTTTCGAGACTTTAATTCCATAACCGGAATGTATGCGAGCTTAGAGACGGCATTTAAATATGTTTTGAAGATTATCATACTGGCCGTAATATGCTTTGCTGTCATAAACGCAGTACGTGTGTTTTTTACCCTTAGAGGAGAAAAAATAGGGAAAGAGAGCGGCAGGAAACACAGGCTTTTCTTTTTCGGCTCCTGGGCATTTATTGTGGGAGCATATATGGTCTGGCTCCTTGGTACATACCCGGGCAGTGCAAATCCCGACAGTGAGCTTCAGTTTAGGTACTATCTCGGACTTACGCCCTGGTCAATGTGGCATCCGCCCCTTTCAAGCTTTTTGATGGGAAGTCTTTACAGTATCGGAAAAGCCATAGCAAATCCGAATTTCGGATTCTTTCTTTACCAGCTTTTCCAGACAATTGTTGCCGGTGCGATTTTTTCCTACGCGATGACTAAGCTGGTAAGGCTCGGGATATCAAAGATTTATGCTGCTATTGGGATAGCTTTTTACAGTCTTGTTCCTATGTTTGGGGCATACGCCGCATGGGTTGAAAAGGATTTTCTCTTTGCTGCGGTCTTTGTACTTTTTGTTACGATGCTTGTGGATGTTGTTTTGAAAAAAAGCATCTCGATATGGCAAATGGTTTCTATTTCGGCGGTTTCCGTTTTGTGTTCGATGCTTCGAAACAATGGCATATATGCTCTTTTTCCCGCATTGTTTGTTCTTTTATTTATTCTTAAAGGCAGGAACAGGTGGCGTATTTTTATATGCATGGTTGCTCTTGTCGGAATATACGGATGTTTTACAAAGGTGATCTTTCCGAGAAACGGAGTTGCCTCAACATCAGTGTCTGAGGTTATAGGTGTGACATTCCAGCAGACTGCGAGATACGTAAATACTTATCCGGAAGAAGTGACGGAGGAACAAAAGGAAATCATAGCAAAGAATTTTCAGTCATACGAAGTTATGAAAAACTATGATCCCAAGATCAACGATCCTGTAAAGATTTATTATAATCATAGCGATCCGAAAGGATATTTTAAGGTATGGGGACAGATGCTTATTAAACATCCGCTTACATTCGTAGCTTCATACGTAAACGGAGCGTACGGATATCTTGCACCGGTAAAGGCGGACACGGGAGTTTATATAAACAGCAGTTATGATGGATTTTTATCGGAAGAACTGGGACTTACGAGCGGAGTAAAGTCCGAAACCAGACAAAGGTTTATTGATTATTTAAACGGAAGCAGCGTAAAGTTCCCGACCAAGTATCTGAATATGCCGGGGTTATATACATGGGTTCTTATCAGTATGATGCTGATCGTGGGCGGCAGCAGGAAAAAAGAGATGCTTGTCCTTTTTATTCCTTCTTTTGTAACATTGCTTGTCTGCACTGTATCGCCCTTAGCCTGTGCAATGAGGTATGCGCTTCCGATAGTTTTGGCTACCCCGCTTTTGGTAGGTGCAGCGACGCTTTCGTACAAAAAAGGAGAGAAAAGTGAGAGTAAATAAGTTTTTATCTGCAAGAAGGATTGGGGCTGTCCTTGTATCAGCCTGCTTCCTTTTAACCGGCTGCGGAGGAAATAATGCTGCGGAAACCGGAAATGCAAATTCAAATTCCGGGGACCTGTTTAGCGGATTGGGAAATATCTTAGGAGGCGCCGATGAAGAAATATCCGGACCTCAGGACCGTGACGGCGATGGAATCGCTGATTATTTTCCCCTGGAAGACTGCTATGATGGTTCTTCATATATGCATTCTCCTCTAAGAGAGGAACTCTCTGATTATGAATTAGTTTCAAACATCATCCCCGAGAGCGTTAATTATACGGGAGACGGAACGGTTTATTTCTCGGCCAAGGCACCTGACGGAGGCGAGATCCGCTTTTGGGGATATGATATCGAGCCTTCCACCGAAGGAATAAAGTTTAATACCAAAGGCAGGATGGTGAGCCTTGACAGTCTCGGAAGAATTTATTCCCTTGACCCTGTTGTCAGCGAAAACTCTACAACCGACAACTGGTACGGCAGATTCGGGGCTTATGACCTTACGTTTGATATGCATCCGGGATCTATGGACAATATGGTGTACACCAGAGGAGCCAAAGTGGATGTCGAGTACTATAAGGAGTATTACTGTTCCGGCTGTTTTTACGATCTTCAGCCGTATTTTTTCGGACTTGGCACAGCTACGCCCAATTACTTACCTGAAGATTACGAGAATCCCGGTTATTATGTTTTTTCTCAGATAAATCTGATCTATCGTTCGGAGGATGAGATGCAGCCCTTTAGAGGCGTGATCCTTAATCCTATGAATTATGGCTGCTATGTGGAGGGAGATACCTACGAAAAATATAAAGAAGGAATGTTCAGCGCATACGACCAGATCTACGATTTTGAACTGGTAGGAATCCCGGATTTTTATGAGGACTATCTGGAACTTCCTATGGACCGCTTCTACGTCTGGGATCCTATTGAATACGGATATGAGCTTTCATTTGCTGACTACACGGTAGGAGATTTAAAGGATAAAGACGGAAATGTCTTAGATAAGAACGGTATTCGCGTGGAATCCGGAATGACGCTGGATGTTACGCTTGGGGGAACAACATATAAAGTCCCTGTAAATGTAATTGATACCACAAAGGAGGGAAATACCCTTCATGAGCTTCAGAGCCATATTAGACCTGCAGCTACAGGGGATCTTAACGTTTTGTGTATTCCTTTTTCATGGTCCGATGAAAGAGAGAGAGCAACCGATGCTGTATATAAGGAATTCTGTAAGGAACTCGGAAGAGTTTCGGATATGAACGGAAATGTTCAGGATTACTCAGACTCAGCGAGCATGAAAAGGTTCTCTTTAAGCGAGTACATGGATATAGCATCCTACGGAAAGTTTAATGTTACAACTTATATGACGGACTGGTATCCCTGCCAGTATTCCTTCGAAGAAATGAGGGAACAGACGGGTGACTTTATTTACTGGGATATCTATGAGTGGCTAAAGAGCACCTACCCCGATCAGGACTGGAATAAATTTGACTTAGACGGGGATCATTTTTTTGACTCTGTTATCTTTTTAAATGACGGAGATACCTCGGGTAATGACGGCTTTTCCATAATGAGCTTTGAAGGTGCCGTTTATACGAGTACAACCTACGGTGCAAACGAATACTTCTTTGAAGGTGACGTTTTGCCCGCTTTTAACTCCGTTGTTTACTGCCATTCAGACCATTTTTATAACAGTACACTTATCCATGAGTTTAGCCATAATCTTGGTCTTATTGACTATTATGACGTAACATACAGCGGAATAGACGCGGTGGGTGGATACGACATGCAGTCCGGCCAGTACGGCGATTGGAATGCCTTCTCAAAATACGCTGTCGGATGGATAGAGCCTACTATTGTAAAAGGCCTTGAGCCGGGAGAATCGGCCGAGTACACAATTTCTCCCATGTCCTCATCCGGCGATGCTATAGCGATTCCCGCGGCGGGAGAAGATATGAATACACCCTTTGACGAGTATATTCTTGTCGACCTATTTGCAAATGTAGGTACTCATAAATATGATGCAAAGGCATTCGGACTTGAAAATACGGTAGGCGTGCAGATTTATCATGTTGATGCCCGTATGGAATTTAGAAACTTTTTAAATGACAGATATAGTAAAGAGGTAGTGCCTATCGGAACTCCGCACTACGGAAATGATTACAAGGAAAGCGGCAGATACCAGCTTGAAGTGATCCAGGCGGGCAAAGCCAATACCTTTACAACTCCGGGAAGCAGAGTAGAACTTAACAGTTCTGACTTCTTTAAGGCCGGAAATACATTTACTATGAACGACTACTCAGCATTTTTCGACGGCGGTAAGTTTGATACCGGAAAAGATTTCGGGTATTCTGTAGAGATTGTCAGCATAACCGGAACCGGCGAAGATGCGAAGGCGGTTATAAAGATCACAAGACAGTAAGGTTTTGAAAGGAAGTAATTAAAGTGGGAAAGTTTGACGGAAGCGAAGTAATTGAAAGATTTTTAAGATATGCGGTGATAGATACGCAGTCTGATGAGGAGAGCGGCACATCCCCCAGCAGCGAGAAGCAAAAGAATCTCGGAAGACTTCTTGAAAAGGAGCTTAAGGAAATCGGAGTAAGTGGTGTATATTTTGACGAGGAGCACTGCTATGTATACGGCCGTATCCCTGCGAATAACGCAAAGGAGGGAACTTCCTTCGGTTCTAAGAAGCTTGCTCTTATAGCTCATATGGACACATCTCCCGAATCTTCGGGAAAGGATGTAAAACCTCGTATTGTTGAGAACTACGACGGTGGGGACATATATCTTGGGGATGAGAGCGGTCTTACTCTTTCTCCTTCTCAGTATCCGGAGATGAAAGCCTACGTCGGACAGAGTCTTATAGTAACCGATGGCACTACTCTTCTTGGGGCTGACGATAAGGCAGGTGTTGCGGAAATTATGGCGGCAGCATCTTACCTTTTAAAGCATCCTGAAGTTTCCCACGGAGAGATCTCAATCTGCTTTACTCCCGACGAAGAGATCGGAAGCGGCGTAGATAATATCGATATGGACAGACTGAATGCCGATTACGGGTATACCGTTGACGGAGGAGCGATAGGTGAGCTGGAATACGAGAACTTCAACGCTGCGGCAGTTACTGTAAAGGTTCATGGCGTAACCGTTCATCCCGGAGAAGCGAAAAACAAGATGAAGCACGCAAGCCGTATCGCCATGGAACTTGATTCTATGCTTCCGGCGCAGGAGAGACCTCAGTTCACAGAAGGGTATGAAGGATTCTTCTATCTTACCGATAT
>CADATP010000058.1 GCA_902790935.1 uncultured Lachnospiraceae bacterium
GATGTAGCCGTTGGTTTTTCGGCTCTGATGAGTGCAATAGTTTTTTTCTGCGGACTTATACTTTTGATGCTGGGACTTATCGGCGAATACGTCGGACGAATCTATATAAGCATGAACAATGCACCTCAATATGTGATCAAAGACAGATGGAATTAGGATGAAGAAAAACACTTTAAGAATAATAATCATAGCTATAGCGGCAATCCTTTTGATCGGACTCATCGTCTTTATAAAGAGCAGATTGAGCCGCACCGCCGAAGACCCCGAAGCCGGACTGATAAGCGATGATCAGTCATATATTGAGGTTATTATCGGGGATACTCCAATCTCGGAGTATTATATCTTAAACAAAGGAGCCGGAACAGCTAATGCAGAGCTGCTTCAGGGATACATAAGAAAGCTGACCGGACATTTGCTTAACATATCATCCCAGGAACAGGAAGGCTTTAAATCTATTAAGCTTGAGATCGTAAAGGATACCGAGGCGAAGTTTTCGGATCTGACCATAGATGGCGGATATATTACCTTGAGAGCCAAAAACTCTGCGGATATGAAAAAGCAGGTCAGCTTCTTTGCAAACGCATATCTCGGATATGAATTTGCCGGCAGCGATAGGGAAAAGATTATCGCAAAAAGCGGAGAGGCTCTTTATCTTCCGATGTCAGAGATTGATACTGCCGGAAACGACTGGATAGAGAATAGGGAGCCTATTATCTGCCTTTGGAAGACTACTTCACAGAGAGGATGCCTCTATAACCCGAACACCAATCTTTCAAGCGAGCTTTTAAGCTACAGCGACGAGGACCTCTATACATACGTAAAGATGATGAAACGCCTTGGATATAACGGTATTCAGGTGACAGATATGTGTTCCGCTTGGGCTAAGTACGGAAGCTATGAATATGTGCACGATCGCCTCAGGTTTATGGCTGATGCGGCCCATTCAATGGGCATGAACTTTACTCTTTGGGTTTGGGGTGCTGAGTTTAACGGCTATGGATGGAATGACAAGGATGTTGATTACTACGCCAATTGGAAATACGCAAACGCCTCCGAGAATCCAAAGGCTCTTGAAACCTTTGAAAGATATTACAACATCTACGCCGAACTCGCAGACTGTTCCGATCGGATGATTATGCACTTTGATGATCCCGGAAATCTTGTCAGCAGTGAAGATATAGCTTATTTCTCCAAAATAATGAGGGAGAAGGCAAGAGCTGTCAATCCTGATATTGATTTTGGAATAAGCTGCTATACCAAAAAGCAGGATCCCTGGAGTCTCGATCCTTTGATGGAAGGTGATACAACCTACTATATTGGGATCAGGCATACGGAAGAAGATGGATGGGGAGATTTCAGAAGCTATCTCAGAGACAATGAGATGACATACGGGGTCTGGTCCTGGAACCTTACCGAGATGGAAATAGATCAGCTTGCCGAAATGAATGTCAACTCCAAAATCATAAAGAAGGCATATACCCTAACCTCCGAGGAGGATCACATATCAAAACCTTCCTACTGGAGCGAGATGGACTCATATCATGTTTTGAATGTCTTTTCTCATTACGTTGCGGCATCGCTTCTGAGGGATCCTTCCCTTAACGAGCAGTGGCTTTTGAGAGAATCAGCAAAGGCTGTTGTAACAGAAGAGTACGCAGATGAGCTTTATGAAGTACTTTCACTTATTGAAGATGCTAGAAGCGGCAACTCCTGGGAAGAGTTTAAGTGGGGATATGAGGAGTACATCCTTACATCAAAGAACTACCCCGCTGAGGATATCAACAAAAGAGCGAAAGAAGCAATTAAATACCTCGACGAGATGATCGCTGCGGATATAGAGGGCGGCACATTGCCACTACCTGTATCAACTACTGAGCTTCTGGAGATGATAAGACCACATATCCTTCAGATTGAAAGCTTTTCAAAATTCAGAGCGGATTTAAACGAACTTGAAAGTAATGCCGACGGACTTTCAAAAGAAGAGCTTCAGGCAAAAGTAGAAAAGATATATACTCCTGTACCGGAGTTCGACGTAATCGTAGGACTTTGGGGACAGACGGAAAGCAGAGCCCAGTTTGAGCTTTTATCGGAGTTTTGCAAAAGAAACGAGCTTGAAGTTCCGAGAGAACCCGCCTTTACAAAGCTTCGCAAAGACAGACTTTTCTCGGAGTATGAAGTATTCCAGAAACTATCCGATGAGCCGGTATATCACGGAAAGGATAACGGATTTCAGTTTGGCTTTGCCTATGGAAAAGAGGAGACGGAGTATCTTACGGGACTTCTTATCGATGAAGGCCTTTTATCCGAAACCGATGACGGAGAAGTATATATAACTGATTATAAGAATTATTAAACGGTACCTGTATGTCATTTGTACATTTACACACCCACACAGAGTATTCACTACTCGACGGGTCCAACAAGATAAAAGAATATGTGGCGAGAGTTAAAGAACTCGGCATGACTGCGGCCGCAATTACGGACCATGGTGTAATGTATGGAGTTATTGACTTTTACAGGGCCTGTAGGGACGCCGGGATAAACCCGGTCTTAGGGTGCGAAGTTTATGTGGCTCCGGGCTCAAGATTTGACAAAGAGCCGGGACACGGCGATGACAGATACCACCACCTTATCCTCCTTGCGGAGAACAATACCGGCTACGCCAATCTTTGTAAGATAGTAAGCCGCGGATTCACCGAAGGTTATTACTACAAACCTCGAGTTGATAAAGAGGTTCTTAGGCAGTTCCATGAAGGTCTTATCTGCTTATCCGCCTGCCTTGCGGGAGAGATCCCGAGACTGATCACTGCGGGAAGACCGGATAAGGCGAGGGAAGCTGCGAGAGAGTATCTTGATATATTCGGAGAGGGCAATTACTTTTTCGAGCTTCAGGACCATGGCATAAAGGCTCAGCAGACCGTAAATATGGAACTGATGGTTATGAGCAGGGAGATGAATATTCCCCTTGTTTGTACCAATGACTGTCACTATACTTATGCGGGGGATGCCGACGCCCATGATATCCTTCTTTGCCTCCAGACGGGAAAGAAGCTTTCCGACGAGGACAGGATGCGTTATGAGGGAGGACAGTATTACGTTAAGTCTGAAGACGAGATGCGTTTTCTTTTCCCCTACGCTTCGGATGCGGTTGACAGAACCCAGGAAATCGCCGACAGGTGTCATGTAGAGATTGAATTTGGCGTTACGAAGCTCCCTGCATTTGATGTACCCGAAGGATATGACGCCTGGACATATCTAAACTATCTTTGTACAAAGGGTCTTCACGAAAGGTACGGAGAGGACGAAAACGCTCCCGCCGGAGAGACCGGTATGACTCTAAGGCAGCGCCTTGATTACGAGCTTGGAGTTATTAAGAGGATGGGGTATGTGGAATACTTCCTCATCGTTTGGGACTTTATTAATTACGCTAAAGAAAACGATATCCCTGTTGGCCCCGGAAGAGGTTCGGCGGCCGGTTCCATCGTTTCCTACGCCCTTAAGATAACAAATATCGATCCTATAAAGTTTAATCTTCTTTTTGAAAGATTCTTAAATCCCGAGCGCGTATCCATGCCCGATATAGACGTGGACTTTTGTTACAACAGGCGCCAGGAAGTAATAGATTACGTTACAAGAAAATACGGAAAAGAAAAGGTTGTTCAGATAGTAACCTTTGGTACTCTTGCGGCGAAAGGTGTTGTAAGGGATGTTTCGAGAGTTATGGATCTGCCCTACTCTTTCGGAGACCGTATAGCAAAGCTTATCCCAAATGAGCTTAATATCACCCTTGATAAAGCTCTTGAGATGAATCCGGAGCTTCGCACCCTTTACGAAACGGATGAAGAAGTAAAAAAAGTTTACGATATGAGCAGGAGGCTTGAAGGCCTCCCGAGACATACTTCTATGCATGCGGCGGGTGTTGTTATCTGCCAAAAGGCGGCTGACGAATTCGTCCCCTTATCAAGAGGCTCCGACGGAAGTATTGTTACCCAGTTTGTAATGACAACCTTAGAGGAACTGGGTCTTTTAAAGATGGACTTTTTGGGCCTTCGTACTCTTACCGTTCTCCACGATGCTGTCAGATTTGTAAAGGAAACCGAGGGAGTAAGTCTTGATCTAGATAATCTTCCGATGGATGATCTGAATGTATACGACTCCTTATCCGGAGGACATACAGAGGGAGTATTCCAGCTTGAGTCCGCCGGAATGAAGAACTTCATGAAGGAGCTGCGGCCTAGGAATATCGAGGATGTTATCGCCGGTATCTCTCTTTACAGACCCGGCCCTATGGATTTTATCCCGAAATATATTCAGGGAAAGAACAATGAAAATCTTATAACCTACTCTACGGAAAAGCTTCGTCCGATCCTTGCACCGACCTACGGATGTATCGTATATCAGGAGCAGGTTATGCAGATCGTTCAAGACCTTGCGGGATATACTCTTGGGCACGCGGACCTTGTGCGCCGCGCTATGAGTAAGAAAAAGCAGCACGTAATGGAGGTTGAAAGAGAGAACTTCGTTAAAGGTGCTTTGGAAGGCGGAATAGACGAAAAGATTTCCAATCATATCTACGATGAGATGATGGATTTTGCAAAGTACGCCTTCAATAAATCTCATGCGGCATGCTATGCGGTTGTGGCTTACCAGACGGCTTACCTTAAATATTACTATCCCGAGGAATTTATGGCGGCTTTAATGACATCCGTCATAGACAACTCGAAGAAGGTTTCAGAATATATCATAGTCTGCAGACAGATGGGAATCGAGCTCCTGCCCCCGGATATCAATTACGGACAGAGCGGTTTTTCCGTGGTTTGGGATGATGACGGGGCGGATCCTGATGGCGAGGGTAATGAAGTAAAACCCCGTAAGAAGGCAATCCGCTACGCTCTTACAGCTCTAAAAAGTGTAGGGCGTCCCGTTATCGACAGGATCTGCGAGGAACGTGAAAGAGGCGGACTTTTTAAGAATATCAAGGATTTCCTTGAGAGGATTCAGGGAACGGATATAAATAAACGTGCTATCGAGTCCTTTATCAAGGCGGGGGCTATGGACTCCTTCGGAGCTACGAGAAAACAGCTTATGGCTGTATACGGCGATATTCTTGATAATCTTAACCATAACAAAAAGAACCAGATGGAGGGGCAGATATCCCTCTTTGATGTTGCCCCCGAGGATCAAAAGGGGTTCTTTGATGTAAAACTTCCCGATATCGGCGAGTACGAGCCGGAGATTAAGCTTGCTCTCGAAAAGGAAGTACTGGGAATATATGTCAGCGGTCATCCTCTGGAAAAATACATGAATCTTTTGGAGAAGAACGCCACCGCAAAGACTACGGACTTTGCTATAGATGACGAGACCGGAAGCGCTGCGCTAAATGATGGCGCAAGGTGCTGTGTCGGTGGTATGGTTACCGGAAAGGTTGTTAAATATACCAAAAGCGGCGATCCTATGTGCTTTGTAAATATTGAAGACCTCTTCGGAACTGTAGAAGTTATCGTATTTCCAAAGAGTTATCTGAAGTACAATCCTGTCCTTAATGAGGATGCAAAAGTCTTTATAAAGGGAAGGGTGAGCGCCGAGGAGGAAAGAGACGCCAAGCTTATCTGCGAAAGCGTCGTAACCTTTGAGGAAGCAGCTAAGACACAGAGCAGGTTTCAGGGAAGCTCCTATAGAAATGAAGGCTATCGAAGTAGCTCCGGTTACAGCGCGGCAAACAGAGATTCCGCGGGAGACAGAGGACAGAGTAAGCCGCCTGCAATCCCAAAGACCGGACTCTTCTTACAGTTTGCCACTATGGCGGATTACGAAAGATTAGAGAAGCCTGTCTTGGACGCTATGGCAAGCTCTGACGGAAATGATGACGTTGTGATCTTTATAAAGGAAAACAAAGCGGTAAAGGTTCTTCCTCCCAATAAAAGGGTGGATGCGAACGAAAAGTTGAAAGCTCTTCTTACGGGGATTCTCGGAGAAGGGAATGTGATCGTTAAAAAGGAAGGCTAGTATGGAAAAACTTGCGATTTTAGGCGGAGAGCCTGTAAGAAAAGAGAAGATTTTTTACGGAAAGCAGTGGGTTTCCGAGGAGGATGCTAAGGCTGTAGCCGAGGTCCTTACAGGCCCTCTTATTACCTGCGGACCTAAAGTAGAGGAGGCGGAAAGGCTTCTTGAAAAGTACACAGGGGCTAAGCATGCCGTTGTTTGTTCAAACGGTACGGCAGCTCTTCACTGCGCATGTATAGCGGCGGGTGTTGGCCCCGGAGATGAGGTTATTACTACTCCCATTACCTTTGCGGCAAGTGCCAATTGCGCTCTCTACTGCGGCGCTAGACCTGTATTTGCGGATATCAACCCGGAGACCTACAATATTGACCCCGCAAGTATAGAGGCGCATATTACGGAAAAAACCAAAGCTGTTGTTGCCGTAGACTTTACCGGACAGGCGGTAGAACTTAACAAGATAAAGGCAATCTGTGAAAAGCACGGACTTATCTTGATTGAAGATGCAGCCCATTCTATCGGTACAGCTTACGAAGGAAAGATGGTGGGCTCTATCGCGGATATGACAACTTTCTCCTTCCACCCCGTAAAGACGGTAACCGCCGGTGAGGGTGGAGCAATCCTTACGAATGATGAAGAGCTTTACAAGAAGCTTGTTCTTGCCCATACCCACGGAATTACCCACGAAGATGAGCTCTTTGAGGACGCTCCTCATGAAGGCCCCTGGTATTATGAGCAGATATCCCTTGGTTATAATTATCGTATGACAGATTTCCAGGCTGCTCTCCTTATCAGTCAGATGGGAAGGATCGATGAGTTCAAGAAAAGACGTAAGGAGATTGTAGAGAGATACAATGAGGCCTTCAGTAAGGTACCCGGGATCATTGTTCAAAAGGAGATTCCCGAGTCCGATACCTGCAGACACCTTTATATCATCAGACTCGACTTTGATAAGCTCTCCTGCACAAGAAAAGAATTCTTTGATGCGATGAGTGCGGAGAATGTTCAGTGTCAGGTCCATTACGTACCTGTTTACTGGTTCCCATACTATCGTCATCTCGGATACGAGAAGGGACTCTGCCCTAATGCCGAGGAAGTTTATAAGGGAATTATGAGTATTCCTCTTTATCCCCGCCTTACCGATGAAGATGTAGAGGATGTTATAAAAGCCGTAACAAAGGTTGCTTTAGCTTACGCGAAATAAAACGCTCTGACAGAGGCTGTGCCTTTATTAACAAGAGCGCGGAGAAGTAAATGCTTAAAAGAGAGTATGACAGGATCATAATCGGCGCAGGAATCTACGGACTATACAGTGCACTTTACTGCGGCTCTAAGGGGCTTTCGGTTTGCGTCCTTGAAAAGGAGCCGGAGGCTTTTACGAGGGCAACGTACATAAACCAGGCGAGGGTGCATATGGGGTATCATTATCCCAGAAGCCTTACAACGGCGATGAAGTCCGCGGGATATTTCAGAAGATTCTGCGAAGATTATGACTACTGTATAAACAAGGATTTCAAACAAATATATGCCACATCCGCGAATTTTAGCTGGACAAATGCGGAGCAGTTTATGAGCTTTTGCAGGGCAGCAGGGATAAAGTGCGAGGAGGTTTCGGCTTCAAAATACTTTAAACCCGGGATGTGCGACGGAGCTTTTCTTACGGAAGAATATACCTACGATGCGAAAAATCTTTTAAAAGGGATGCTTGCAGATATAGACAAGTTTGACAATATAGTGATCAAATACAATACTCCCGTTTGCGACGTAAAAAGGGAGGAGAATGAATATATCGTAAAAGACGGGGAAGGAAACGAGTATTACACAAAGTTTTTGCTTAATGCTACCTACGCTTCCGTCAACGAGATTATTTCCAAAGTAGTTCCGGAGGAGAGTTTTAATATAAAGTACGAGCTTTGCGAGATAATACTTTGCGATGTATCCGAAAATATGAAGGATCTCGGACTTACCGTAATGGACGGACCTTTCTTTTCGCTTATGCCCTTCGGACAGACAGGGGACCATTCCCTTACATCCGTAACCTTTACGCCCCATGAGGTTTCCTACGAAAAAGAGCCCTCCTTTGGGTGCAGAGACAGAGCCGGGGAGTTTTGTAAAGCGGGGCAGATGGGTAACTGCGATTTTTGTAAGTACAGACCGGAGTCAGCCTGGGAGTATATGTCCCATCTTGCAAAAAAGTATATAAAAGACGAGTACGGCTTTAGTTACAAGAAATCTCTTTTTTCTATGAAGCCTATCTTAAAGACTTCAGAGGTTGATGACTCGAGGCCCACGGCTATAAGGGTTCATACAGGCGGACCGGGCAAAAATGGAGAACCGACGTTTATAAGCGTTTTATCCGGAAAGATAAATACGATATACGATCTTGACGAATATTTGGTATAAGGAATCAAAATGGAAAAAAAGTTTGTATCAGTTGTAGTATATCTCTACAATGACGAAAATAATATCGAAGAGTTTATGACAAGAGTTCTTCCGAAGGTTGAGGAGACCTTTGAACATTACGAGGCTGTCTTTGTTGACGACAAGAGCGATGACGAAACTGTATCCAAGATTAAGGAAATTGCAAGTACAAACTCCTTCGGCGGTATGATTTCCATTGTAAAAATGGAGAATTATCAGGGCCTTGAGGCTTCTATGAATGCCGGCAGAGATATTGCCATCGGTGATTTTGTGTACGAGTTTGATACCTGCATAGTCAATTATGAGACGGATGAGATTAAGAGAGCTTACGATCTTCTTACCGAGGGGCACGATATAGTTGCTGTTTCGGATTCAAAGGGCAGCAGACTTGGCTCAAAGGTTTTCTACGGGATCTTTAACAGCTTCAGCAAGAGCCATACCGCCATCGGAACTGAAACCTTCAGGATCGTATCAAGACGAGCCATCAACAGGATCAAGTCTATGGGAGACTATATTCCTTACCGTAAGGCGGTTTACTCCGGATGCGGTCTTAATACAAAGAGGATTTTCTACACCGCGATTCCCGGAAAGAAGGTAAGGAGAGAAAAGCAGACATACGAGAGGATGGCTCTTGCGATGGACTCTTTCATATACTTTACCAATTTCCTTGAGAGGATTTCCATGGTCTTAAGCGGATTCTTCCTTTTATCAACCGTCGGACTCCTTGTTTACGCTCTCGTGGACTATATACGTAACAGGTCTGCCATCGAGGGCTGGACATCCCTTATAAGCTTTATGTCCTTTGGATTTTTCGGAATATTCCTGCTCCTTACGATCCTTTTAAAGTATATGTCCACAATGATAAATCTGATATTTAAAAAGCAAAACTATTTAGTATCCTCGGTTGAAAAGGTTGGGCACGAAAAATAATGGACCTTACTATATTATTTCCTGTATTAAATGAACATTTACGTCTGGAATCCGGTATAGACAGATGCGTGGAGTATGTAAGAAAGAACGTACAGATTCCCTGCAAAATGGTGATTGTAGACAATGGTTCGGATGACGATACCCCGGAAATCGGAAAGGCGCTTTCCGAAAAATACGAAGAGGTTTCCTACCTTCGCATCGAGGAAAGGGGCGTGGGTATTGCCTTTAAAACAGGCGTACTTGCTGCCGATACGGATCTTGTCGGATATATGGACATTGACCTGTCGACGGACTTAAAATATCTTTCAAAGATGATAGAGATGTTTGAAGAAAGAGAGTCCCTGCAGTACGTCAACGGCTCCAGATTTTCCAAGGATTCCGATACTAAGGGACGGAAGTGGTATCGGAAGATCACGTCCGCGGGTCTTGTCTTTATATTAAAGCATTACCTTGGGATGAAGGCTACGGACGCTCTTTGCGGATTTACCTTTTTAAGGACAAAGGCAGCGAAGGAGCTTGTGGAAAAATGTTCCGACGATAAGGGATGGTTCTATACGGTTGAGATGCTCCTTAGGGCGGAGAGAGCCGGTATGGAGATCGAAGATATGCCCGTT
The DNA here is from genome assembly GCA_902790935.1 of uncultured Lachnospiraceae bacterium. GTDB lineage: Bacteria > Bacillota > Clostridia > Lachnospirales > Lachnospiraceae > AC2028. Next base: position 9,966 of record CADATP010000058.1, read on the forward strand.
GAATGGGTGGAGGATTACAACACAACCGTTAACGTTGGAAAGACGATCAAAAACTACCTTAAGCGTATAAAAATGTTAAAAAGAAGGTTTAAAGCGGAAGATGCTGAAAAGAATTGATCTTACAAGAGACTATAAAAAGCATGAAGATGAGTACTTGCAGGCTATAAAGAAGGTTTGCGAGGAGACTGCCTTTTCCGGAGGCAAGTATGCAGATAAGTTCGATAAGGAATTTGCAGATTTCCTTGGCGCTCCTTACGTACAAGGAGTAAATAACGGAACAAGCGCTCTTCACTGCGCTCTTGCTGCCTTAGGGATAGGCCCGGGGGACGAGGTTATCGTACCTGCAAATACCTATATCGCTACGGCCTGGGGCGTTACCTATACGGGAGCGACTCCGGTTTTTGCGGACTGTACGGCAGATACCTGGGAAATTGACCCTGAATCGGTGGAAAAAAGGATTACGCCGAAGACTAAGGCTATAATCGGTGTACATCTCTACGGACAACCCTTTGAATTCGGAGAGATCAAAAAGATTGCCGATAAGCACGGACTATACGTAGTTGAAGACTGCGCCCAGGCTCACGGAGCGCTCTACGAGGGAAAGATGGTAGGAACTTTGGGGGACCTCGGATGCTTTTCTTTCTACCCGGGTAAAAATCTCTACGCTTTCGGAGAGGGCGGAGCGGTTTCCACAAAAGAAAAAAAGTATGATGAATATATAAACGTAATGAAGAACCAGGGCTGTAATGTCAGATATTATCATGAGATGATAGGTTACAATTACAGACTTGAGGGACTGCAGGGGGCTGTGCTTTCCGTATCTTTAAAGTACCTTCCGGAGTGGACAAAAAGGCGCAAAGAAATCGGAGAAAGATATATGGGAGAGATTAATAATCCTCTTATTACCCTCCAGCGCCATCCCGAGAACACATCACCCGTGTTCCACCTTTTCGAGGTTAAGGCAGCGGGAGATCCTGAAAAGTTAGTTAAGTATATGGCGGATAATGACATAGAGTGCAACAGACATTATCCAGTTCCCTGCCATCTGCAGAAAGCGTATGCTGATCTCGGATACAAGAAGGGAGATTGTCCTAACGCAGAGGATCTTGCAGCACACTGCGTAACTCTGCCTCTTTTCCCGGAGATGACGGATGACGAGGTTTCGCTTGTTATCGACAAGGTAAATGCGTACAGGGGATAGCATATCCTTAAAAGAGAAATATTACTAATTAATAATGGCTCCGAGGTATTGACAAGGAGCCATTATATGTTACAATATATATGAACGGTTATTCAAATGTTCAGATTAATTAATATATTTCAAAGGAGATTGCAGATATGAAAAAAACATACAATATCGAGGTTGATTGCGCAAACTGTGCACAGAAGATGGAAGACGCGGCAAATACTGTTGAGGGTATCCTTAAGGCTACCGTAAGCTTTATGACCCAGAAGATGAATGTTGAATTTGCAGAAGGCGTAAACGAGAAAAACGTTATGAAGGAAGTCCTGAAGGCCTGCAAGAAGGTTGAGGATGATTGCGAGATCGAGTTTTAGATTATAAGAGGCATATTATGACTAAGAAGCAAAAAAAGGTATTAAAAAGAATAATCATCTCCGCGGTACTGGTAGCTGTCCTTGCGGTATTTGAACATATTATCCTTGGAAAGAGCGGAGAAAGTTACAGATTCCCTGTTCTTGGAGAATTCTTTGAAAAGTACAATTTTTTGCTTCTTTTCTTATATCTTGTGCCTTACTTTATAATCGGTGGGGATATCTTAAAGAAGGCTCTTAAGGGTATAAAGAATAAACAGGTATTTGATGAAAACTTCCTTATGGCGATAGCTACAGTAGGAGCTCTTGTACTCGGGGTAGTTACAAAGGGGGAGGAAGGCGGATACCTTGAAGGCGTAGCAGTAATGCTCTTTTACCAGATAGGAGAACTTTTCCAGGCTGTTGCGGTAGGAAAGAGCCGCAAAAATATCGTGGGGCTGATGGATATAAGACCGGATTATGCCAATATGGAGGACTCCGAAGGAAATCTTTTCAAGGTTTCCCCGGATGAAGTATCCGTCGGTGATGTGATCGTTGTAAAACCGGGAGAGAAAATCCCTCTTGACGGAAAAGTTATATCCGGAAAGGCGATGATAGATACCGCCGCTCTTACGGGCGAAAGTGTTCCGAGAGAGGTTTTTGAGGGAAGCGATGTAATAAGCGGCTGCGTCAATTTAAGCGGCCTTATAAAGATAAAGACAACAAAACCCTTCGGGGAGTCCACTGTTTCCAAGATTCTCGACCTTGTTGAGAATTCAAGTATGAAAAAGTCTAAATCCGAAAACTTTATTGCAAAGTTTGCGCACTACTATACTCCGGCGGTTTGCTACGCAGCTCTTGCGCTTGCTATAGTCCCTCCGATTGTAGTATTGATCTCTAAAGGAGGTATGCCTTTTTCGGAGTGGGCTGTCGGAGTACTCAGCACCTGGGTTATAAGGGCCCTTACCTTCCTCGTAATCAGTTGCCCCTGCGCTCTTGTAATCTCTATCCCCCTTAGCTTTTTCGGCGGGATCGGTGCGGCAAGTTCGAGAGGAATCCTTGTAAAGGGATCCAACTATCTTGAAGCACTGTCAGAGACGGGAATCGTAGTGTTTGATAAGACGGGTACTTTAACAAAAGGCGTATTTGATGTAACAGGTATTTACCCTTATAAGGGAGAGGATTCATACGCCGAGAGTTTAAGAAAAAACGCAGAAGACAGCGAAAATACGGACTTTAAGGAAAGCGAGCTCCTTAAGCTTGCAGCAGCTGCGGAGAGTTATTCAGACCATCCTATCGCGGAATCTCTCAAGAGAGCTTATAGAGAGTTCACAAAGGAAAATCCAGATTTAAAGGCGGCTGATCATATAGAAGCCGATAAAAATGAAGGTGACAATGAGAAAAACGGCGAGCTGTCCGCTACGGATATAGAAGAGATCAGCGGACATGGCCTTATCGCCATGGTTGAGGGAAAAAAGGTGGCTGCCGGAAACCATAAGCTTATGGACAAGCTTGGAATAAAGGCGGCTTCCGATAATCTTCCGACCGGAACTATAGTTCATGTTGCGGTAGACGGTTTATACGCCGGATATATTGTGATCTCCGATGTTGTTAAGGAAAACAGTAAGACAGCGATTGCAAAGCTTAAGGCAGCGGGAATCCGAAAGACTGTTATGCTTACCGGAGACCTTAAGGCGGTTGCAGAGTCCGTCGGAAATGAACTTAGTCTTGATGAAGTAAGATACGAGCTTCTCCCCGGAGATAAGGTGGATGAAGTAGAAAAGCTTCTTGATACGAAGAAGAAAAAAGAAAAGCTTGCCTTCGTCGGAGACGGAATAAACGATGCACCGGTACTCTCAAGAGCCGATATAGGAATCGCTATGGGCGCCATGGGATCGGATGCGGCTATAGAGGCGGCGGACGTTGTACTGATGGATGACGATCCCGCGAAGATCGCTCTGGCTATGAAGATATCCCGCAAGTGCTTAAGGATCGTTTATGAGAATATCATCTTTGCCCTCGCGGTTAAGCTTGTTTGCCTCGTACTTGGCGCTTTAGGCATAGCCAATATGTGGATCGCAATCTTCGC
>CADATP010000059.1 GCA_902790935.1 uncultured Lachnospiraceae bacterium
CCGCTGCAAAGTAACTCCTGCCAAGGCAAAGCTTTACGTAAAAGATGATATTCCCTGGTACGGACCTCTCTATCTTATGCAGTATTTTGACGTAACGAGGGAGTAAAAAAGAAAGTTTTAATCAATTTGTATAAAGATTGATCAGTTACAATCAAACAGCTTAATAATATAAGAATTAAGTCCCTTCCGCAATGCAAACTATGCGGAAGGGACTTCTTGTATCTAAAGGGATTTTCCCAATCATTTACTGGAAAAGATCGGATTAGCGGCGGTAAAGGCGCTGTAGGAATTTGTGCCGTAGAAGGCGTGGTAAAGAACGGTGCTGTCAAAGTAATCCTTGAAATAAACATACATTGAGGTCATGTTTATATCCGTAAACTGCCCGTAGGCCATAAGGGTGGGATTGCTTCCGTCTGTTCCCATAAAGTAGAGTCCGGCGTTGTCTCCGAAGGTCTGGTAATAAATGTAGTTGTTCCCAACGTTGAAAAACTGTACCTTATCGTTTGTAAGGATTTCGATATTGCCTGCGCTTAAGCTGTAGCGCCTTAGCTGGTATCCGTTTCCGGGATCCATATAATAAACGTAATCTCCGTAGAGAACGGGGTTCCAGACATTTTCATTAAGAAGCTCTCTGTTTGCGCCCGTTCTTGTGTCAAACCTGTTTAAATAATGATTCCCCACAGTCTGGTTGTAATATATTGCACCGTCGTAGGCGGAGGCGGGATTCAAAACATATCTTCCGATCTCTTTATAATCTTCACCGGCTGTAGAGATACTTGCAAAGTAGGCTCCGTCGTCGTCCATACACTGAAGGTAAAGTGTATTGTCAACGAGCTGCCCTGCGGTAACGACGCCTCTTAAGAGAGAAACGGCACTTTTTCCGTCAGTCTTACATCTGTTGAAGGAGTAAGGAACTCTTACGCCACCGAGGCCGGTCTCGCCGGATTCGCTTCTCTGAAAATAATAAATATAATCGCCGGCACCTATTATATTACTGATAACTGCGCCGGAGAGCCTCTTTATCTCCGACTCGTCAGTATTCATAACGTAAAGGGTATCGTTGTCAAAAGCATTGGCAAAATAAACCTTTCCGTTAAGCTCGCAAAACAGTCCGCCGTTGTTTATATTTCCTGCGGTATTTCCGACTGTACCAGCCGGGTATTCGGGTATGCTTTTGTCGCGGGTGTTGTGGACTATGGAAAAGACTCCGGCACCTACTGCCAAAAGCGCCAGGATGATTATGACGATAAGCGTTCTTTTGTTTAATTTTTTCATAGCAGTCCCTCTCAAAAATACATATAAAAAAAATATCTTTAATACAAGTATAAGGCATTGAAATCTTGCTATCAAGCGGATTTTAGGATATATTTAAAGGATAGAAAATATTTTGCTACGAGGGTTTGACAAGATGGATTTACTCGATTTAAGAAACCAATTGGACAGTGTTGATTCCGAAATAGTAAAACTGTACGAAAAGCGCATGGACCTTTGCGCGCAGGTTGCACAGTACAAGATAGAAACCGGTAAACAGGTATACGACAGACAGCGCGAGATGGAAAAGCTGGAAAAGGTTGCCTCGCAGGTTAACGGAGATTTCAACAAGACCGGAATAAAAGCTCTTTTTGAACAGCTTATGTCTATGAGCCGTAAGCTTCAGTACAGGATGCTTACAGCAAGCGGATCCGTCGGAAAGCTTCCCTTTATCGGAGTAAAATCCCTCGGAACGGAAAAAGCGAGAGTTGTATTTCAGGGAGCCCAGGGAGCATACTCCCAGATCGCGATGAATACCTACTTTGGCGAGGAGGTTGATTCATTTCATGTCGATTCCTTCAGAGACGCCTTCAGAAGCCTTGATGAGGGAAGCGCGGATTTTGCGGTTCTTCCCATAGAAAATTCCACCGCAGGTACGGTAAATGAAATTTATGAGCTTTTGGTGGAATTTGAGGACTATATCGTCGGGGAACAGATAATTAAAATAGAGCATTGCCTCCTTGGAGTTAAGGGCGCTTCTCTTTCCGATATCAGATCGGTTTACTCCCATCCCCAGTCTCTTATGCAGTCATCCCACTTTTTAAGCGACCGCGGATGGCAGCAGATAAGTATGAAAAACAACGCCTTTGCCGCAAAGAAGGTAGCGGATGATAAGGATAAGGAAAAGGCGGCGATTGCCAGTGAATATGCGGCTAAGCTTTACGGCCTTGAGGTCCTTAAAAAGGGAGTAAACGACAACGAGGATAATTCCACAAGGTTTATCATCGTAACTAACCAAAAGGTATTTAAAGAGGACGCGGGAAAGATAAGTATCTGCTTTGAAATCCCCCATGAGAGCGGCTCTTTGTACCATATGCTCAGTCATTTCATATACAACAATTTAAACCTTACAAAGATTGAGAGCAGGCCTATCAGAGAGAGGGCCTGGGAGTACAGATTCTTCATTGATTTTGAGGGTAATCTGTCGGATGAATCGGTTAAGAACGCCCTTAGAGGACTTAGAGAAGAAGCCCTTAATCTTCGCATACTCGGGAACTATTAGTTTAACCATCGGTGATGAGGCGGAATGTATGAGAGAGAAAGAACTTATTGTATACCGTGATTTTGAGGACGGAGATCTGCTTGAGAAGATGTCTTATCTTATGAGCAACTTTGATAATCCGTCTCTTGAAGTATCGGACCTTAAAAATCTTATGTATGAGTGTCTTCACAGGCTTGTGGAGGAGGCGGGAAACTACGGCTTTTCCGGCAATCTGTGGCATACGTACCTCGCCAATTTACTTGTAAATAACGAAAACAGCTACAGCTGTGGCTGCGAGGTTAAAGGGGAGATCACAGGAACCATAAACCGCGCCGCTCTCCACGATATCGAGATTTTCAGAGAATTCTTTGTCTTTGACTTAAGAGAGGTTATGGAAAGGCTTGACGTTCCCGATTTTGATATTATCTTTGATTACGAGGCGTCAACAAGAGAGAGCAAGGTTTATAACACCCGTATCTGCGGACGCATCTGCGAGCTTGCAAAGCTTCTCGGAAAGGCCGCCGACGCTCCGGAAATGAAAGACGTCCTTACTAGGTTCTATAAGGATTACGGCGTAGGTAAATTCGGACTGCATAAGTCTTTCAGGGTTACCCACGACGAGAGCGGTGTTCACATCGTTCCCATTCTTAATATTGCACATGTTAAGCTTGACGATCTTGTAGGATACGAGAGCGCCAAGAAAAAGCTTAAGAACAATACAGAGTCCTTTGTTATGGGACTTAAAGCAAATAACTGCCTGCTCTACGGTGACGCCGGTACCGGAAAATCCTCCTGTATCAAGGCTATTGCCAATGAGTATTATGAGAGGGGTCTTCGAATAATTGAAATCTATAAACATCAGTTCCAGGATCTAAACGAAGTAATAGCCCAGATTAAAAAACGAAATTATAAATTCATCATCTATATGGATGACCTTAGTTTTGAGGATTTTGAGATAGAGTATAAATATCTCAAGGCGATAATAGAAGGCGGACTCGAAAAAAGGCCGGCCAATGTCCTTATATATGCTACCTCCAACAGAAGGCATCTTATAAAAGAGACAAGTATCGACAACGAGGAGGTAAGAGCGGACCTTCATAACGGAGATACTATCCAGGAAAAGCTGTCTTTGGCCTACAGATTCGGCGTAACGATCTATTTCGGATCTCCGGATAAAAAGCAGTACGCAGAGATCGTTAAGGCACTGGCTGCAAGAAACGGAATCCTTTTACCGGAGGAAGATCTTCTTGCGGAGGCAGGAAAATGGGAGCTTACCCACGGCGGCCTGTCCGGAAGGACGGCAACCCAGTTTATTGATTATCTACTTGGCGCACATATGTCTACCTGATTTACGTAAAGCAAACCTGCTACGGAGGCGTTACATTGCAGAATAAGAGCCGTAAAGTTACGATCATAGCCGCCATTATAGCCGCCGTTATGATCGTCATGACGATCCTGGATATGATGATAATCTTCAGCATCACATCCCAGCAAACAAGGCTGTCGGGACTATACAAATTAAAGAGCATCTCCGGTGAGCTTGAAAGTACAATAAGCGAAGCGGAGATGCTTACGATGGAACTCGCCCTTGAGGCCTATCCTCTTGTTGACGATAAGGAAAGTTTAAAGTTCTTTATCTACAACAAAAAGGATGAACTCTGCGGTAAGACGGGAAGCCTTATCAATGTTTACGCAGCGGGCACAGGGTGGGATATCCTCCCCGGACTTACCAACAGAAGCGGTTTTGACCCCTTAAAGAGAAACTGGTATGTGGGAGCGGCGGGTAACCAGGGTAAGACCTATGTAAGCCAGCCCTATGTTGATGCCGTAACGGGGGATATATGCTTTACCATATCCGTAATGCTGCCGGACGCAGATACAGTTCTTGCGGTAGACTATACAATGGACGAGATCCAGGCGCATATCTCTGCACTGTACAGGGAAGGCATAAAAAGCGCTGTTATCGTTACATCAGACGGAATAATAGCGGGATGTACGGATGAGACGATGATCGGAAAGCGCCTTGTGGATGTTCACCCGGAATATGAAGGGATCTTTGCACTTACAAAAAAGAGCAAGGAAGTGCAGACCGCCAGAATACGATCCGGAGTATTCAGGGATAATCTTTTCGCGACTCAGTCCGGTTCGGGCTGGTTTTTAATAGAGAGCGAAAGCGACAGGGAGCTGTACAGACAGTCATACCTGCAGCTTATCCTTATTTTCCTAATGACTCTTATATTTTTCGGGGTGATCTTCGGACTATATCTTTTTTCCGTCAGAGGAAGGAAGAACGCCGAGCGTAACCTTGAGAGTATGGAGAGCTTTTACAACAGGTTTATCCATCGGGTATCCGGCGAAGCTAAAAGAATAGCAGAACTTTCGGACAGCGAGCATGTAAGGGTAAGTGACGATACGGGAGCGGATTTTTCCCGTATACGTTCTTCTGCGGGAGAACTTCTTGCAGCTACGAAGGAGATGGCGGACTTTAACGCCATTAAAAAGACAGAGAATAAAAAGAATGATAACAAAAAGAAAAGGCCCTGGGGCCTGGATGTAAACAGAAGGATCCGTACCTGGGCCGTGGTATTTCTTTTGTTTGTTATGGTTATCAGCCTTTATATCATCACATCGGCATCCTATAAATGGGGAAAGCTGCAGATGCAAAACTATGTTGCGGAGTATGAGTATAAGCTCGCGGAATGGCTCAACACTCAAAAGAGTATTCTCGATATGTTTTGCAGCTCTATTTCAAGCGACCCGTCGATTTTGGACAATTATGACAATGCCATAAAGGTACTTGATGATATTACGACGCAGTACCCGGAGATTTCTGTCTCCTATCTTACAAATCCGGAACTCGAGCACACGGTTTATATGAACAACGGCTGGGAGCCGGATGAAGACTGGAAGGTTGAGGAGAGAGAATGGTATAAAGATACTATGGCCTCTGAGACGGGCTGGAATATTTCTGCTCCCTACTATGACGAGCAGACAGGCCTCTATTGTCTTACCTTTTCGGAGAGGGTATATGATTCCGAAGGTAACTTTATCGGAAACTTCGGTATCGACTTCTATATGGACAAGCTTATAGATATTTTAGGAGACAGTTATTCCGATACGGGATACGCCTTCCTTGTTGATGCCCAGGGTGAGATAGTAAACCACCCCTTCGGAAGATATCAGATGTCCGAGGAAAATATAAAGAGCGTTTCAGCCCTGCCTTACGGAGAGCTTTTGATAGACGGAAAGAGCTCGATCGTTTTCAGGGACTATGATGATACTCTTAAGATCCTTATGGCAAGCAGGGACAGGGCAAGTAATTTTTCGATCTATGTTGTGAGAAACTTTTCAAAAGTTTACGGAAGGATGATAGTTTACAGCCTGATAGTCCTGGTTTGCTTTTTATCGGCTATTATCCTTGTATACAGGCAGTTTACAGGCCTTATAAGACGAGAGGAAGAGGCAAAGCAAAAGATCCAGGAGGCTGCGGATGCCGCAATCGCCGCGGACAACGCAAAGAGCAGATTCCTCGCGCAGATGTCTCATGAAATCCGGACGCCCATAAACGCTGTTCTCGGAATGAACGAGATGATATTGAGAGAAAGCGGGGACGAAGCGGTAAAAGAGTACGCTTCAAATATCAAGTCTTCGGGACATACCCTTTTGTCTCTTATAAACAGTATCCTTGACTTTTCCAAGATCGAGGATGGAAAGATGGAGATCATCCCCGCGAAATATGAGACCGCCGCTCTTGTAAACAATCTGATCAATTCGATTTCCGAGAGAGCGAAAAACAAAGGTCTCGATCTTGATATAGAGATTGATGAAGATCTTCCTTGCGAGCTTATTGGCGACGATGTCAGAATAACCCAGATTCTTATGAATCTTTTGACCAATGCAGTCAAGTATACGGAAAAAGGAAGCGTCTCCCTCTACGTTAATAAGGTGGGACAGATAGAAAACGAGTGCGATATCGAGTTCGTCGTAAGAGATACCGGTATCGGAATCAAGAAAGAAGATATGACAAAGCTTTTTGATTCCTTCAGAAGACTGGACGAAAAGCGCAACAGAAACATCGAGGGAACAGGCCTTGGTATGAGCATCGTAGCAAGACTTCTCGAGATGATGGGCTCGTCACTTCGCGTAGACAGCGTATACGGAATAGGCTCAAGATTTTCCTTTGTCTTAAAGCAGCAGATAGCGGACGGAAGCCCTATCGGCGATTACTCCGAGCGCGTAAGCCTGCTCCACAAGGAGACTGATGATGAAAGGCTCCTTGTTACGGTGGGGGCGAAGGTGCTTGTGGTTGATGACAATGATATGAATATTCAGGTGGCAGCAGGACTGTTTAAGTTTTTCGGGATCAGACCGGATCTTGCCCATTCGGGAAGCGAATGTATCGAAGATGTCAGAAAGACAAAATATGACATTATTTTCCTTGATCATATGATGCCTGTTATGGACGGACTTGAGACCCTTAAAAAGATGCGGGAGGATGAGCTTTTGGATGGGGATACCGTTGTGATCGCCCTTACCGCAAACGCTGCCCTTGGGGCGAAGGAGTTTTATTTAAATGCCGGCTTTGACGATTACCTTTCAAAGCCCATAGAGATCAAAAAGCTGAATGATAAACTGCATAAGTACTTGCCTGAAGAAAAGATTATGGGAGAGGTGTAAGGCGTATGAAAACAGATTTTTATGATCCGAAATATTATGTAAACCGTGAGATCAGCTGGGTTCAGTTTGACCACAGGGTGCTTAACGAGGCGAAAAACAAGAGGCAGCCCCTTTTTGAGAGGCTTAAGTTTATGAGTATCGTATCTTCGAACCTTGATGAATTCTTTATGGTCAGGGTTGCGTCACTTATCGATATGATACACGCCGACTATGACAAAAAGGATATTGCGGGTATGAAACCCAAGAAGCAGCTTGAGGCTCTTTTGGAGGAGATTCAGCTTCTTTCGAAGGAACAGTACAGCGCGTTTAACAGATCCCTGCTCCCCGCTCTTCGCGAAAAGGCGGGAGTCGAGCTTATAAGCCACCACGAGGATCTTACCCCCTCGGAGCAAAGCTTTGTTGACAGATACTTTAAGGAGACGGTCTATCCTGTTCTTACGCCTATGGCGGTAGACCTCTCAAGACCTTTCCCGCTTATACGGAACAAGACATTAAACATCGGAGCTGTCGTTCGTAAAAAAGGGATCTCCGACGATCTCGAATTTGCAACGGTTCAGGTTCCTGCCGTACTTGACAGACTTGTGCTTTTGCCCGGAAGAAGCAAAAAGCAGAGGATAATCCTTTTGGAAGAGGTTATCGAGAGAAATATCTCCAAGCTCTTTTTGCACTATGATATTATCTGTGCTTATCCCTACAGAATTACGAGAAACGGCGACTTTACGATCCAGGAGGAGGGAGCCGAAGACCTTCTCAAGGAGATTGAAAAGCAGGTAAAGAAAAGACAGCGCGGTGAGGCCATAAGACTTGAGGTGGAGGACGGTATTGACAAAAGGCTTCTTAAGTTTCTTAAAAAGGAACTTAAAATCGAGGACAACGCCGTCTTTAAGATCGACGGACCTCTTGATCTTACGCTTTGCATGAAGATATACGGACTTGCCGGATACAATGAGTTTAGGGACAAGAAGCATATCCCCGCTCCTGCCCCGGAATTCGAGACTCCGGGAAGCATTTTCTCCAAGATAAGAAAAGGGGATATAATGCTTCACCATCCTTACCAGAGCTTTATGCCCGTTGTTGACTTTATTAGGCAGGCGGCTACGGATCCCAAGGTTCTTGCCATCAAGCAGACTCTCTACAGAGTCAGCGGTAATTCGCCAATCATAGCGGCCCTTGAGCAGGCGGCATACAACGATAAACAGGTTACTGTTTTGGTTGAGCTTAAGGCGCGATTTGATGAGGAAAACAATATTGAGTGGGCTAAGCAGCTTGAAAAAGCCGGCGTTCACGTAATATACGGACTTGTAGGTCTTAAGACCCACAGCAAGATCACGCTTGTTGTTCGAAAAGAGGATACGGGCATCCGAAGATATGTGCATCTCGGAACGGGTAACTATAACGACGCCACAGCGAAACTCTATACGGATATCGGCCTTTTTACCTGTGATGAGAAAATAGGTGAGGACGCCACTGCTGTATTTAATATGCTTTCGGGATATTCGGAGCCTGAGGGCTGGAATGACCTTATCCTTGCACCTATCTGGCTAAAGGACAGATTTCTGGAGATGATAAGCCGCGAGGCGAAAAATGCCAAAGCGGGAAAGAAGGCCCATATCCTTGCAAAGATGAATTCTCTTTGCGACCCTGATATAATTGCCGCCCTCTACGCCGCAAGCTCGGCGGGGGTAAAGATCGACCTTATAGTAAGGGGAATCTGCTCTCTTAAGGTGGGTATACCGGGGGTCAGCGAAAATATCACGGTCCGTTCCATCGTAGGTACTTTCCTTGAACACAGCAGGATCTTTTATTTTGAAAACGGCGGAAAGAGCGAGGTTTATTGCGGAAGCGCGGACTGGATGCCGAGAAATCTCGAAAGAAGAGTGGAGATCGTTTTCCCGATAAAGGATAAGGAACTGCAGGCTAAGCTTTTGCATATCCTGGATGTGGAGCTTAAAGACAATATCTTCGCATCTAACTTGCAGCCCAACAGCTGTCAGTACCTTAAACCCGACAGAAGAGGAAAAAAGGCTGTCAATTCACAGGAGATCTTTGTTACTGAGGCCTGTGAGGAATACGAAAAGTCCGTTAAAGCTCCCGAAGGAAGCAAAAGGCGTTTTACACCGGTTATGAGCTCGGGGGTACCGGAGGATGATCTAAACTAAAGAAAACAGGATTTGGAGATACTATGGAAATATATTTGGCATCTGCTTCGCCAAGGCGCAGAGAACTCCTTGATCAGATAGGGATAAAGTATAAAGTTAGAGTGAGCGGAACCGACGAAAACGTGGGATTGGAAGACCCGGCGCTTCTCGTAGAGGAGCTTTCAAGGAGAAAGGCTCTTACTGTTACCGAGGAGCTTTTAGAGGAAGGAAAAACAGACTTTATAGTTATCGGTGCGGATACTGTGGTATCCTGCGACGGAAAGGTTTTGGGTAAACCCGCCGGAAGAGCTGACGCCATAAGGATGCTGGGAAACTTAAGCGGAAGAAGCCATGAAGTCTATACGGGGGTTACCGTAGTTAAAAAGGATAATGCCCCTGCATCTGCCCTTGAAAGCGGAGAGTTGGAAGGGTCTTTAAATATAAATACTTTCCATGAAGAGACAAAGGTTACATTTTACGAGATGAGCCTTAGTGAGATCAATGAATACGTAGATACCTGCGATCCGATGGATAAGGCGGGAGCCTACGGCATACAGGGATTTTGCGCAAGATACATTAAAGGGATCGAGGGTGATTATAACAATGTTGTCGGACTACCCATCGGTCATTTATATCAGTTATTAAAAAATCTTTAAAAACAGGAAACTATGTAAAAAGTGTGGTATAGTTTCTTTGTGAGACAAGAGATTTATGGATAACAATAAAAGACTTAAAATTTTAGCGATAATACTTATATCGGCGGGAGTCCTGCTCCTCGCAGGGGGAGCCGCATTTTCCTACTTTGAAAACCATGGAAAAGTAAGAAGCGGAGCCGTTATCCCGGATAGTTCCGAAGCTGAAAAGGAAAGCTTACTTACGGAAACTGAAGGCGAAAATGAAAATGCCGAAGTAACCGGCGGTGAGTTATCCGAAGCGGAAAATCCTTCAGAGGACATCACCGGTGGATCTGAAAAAGATGCTGGGGGTGAGCCGGGTTCGGAAGTAAAAGCGGAAGAAGAGCCGGAAATCGTACTTACGGAAAATCCCTACAAGGAGTATTTCCTTGAGAACCCGGATATGGCTGCCTGGATTGTTGTAGATGATACCCCTATCGATTACCCGGTTATGTGGACCCCCGATGATGAAGAGTACTATTTAAAGCGGGACTTTAATAAATCATCAAACGCGGCGGGATGCCTGCTTCTTGATACGGATTCATGCATGGATCCTTTAACGACAAACCTTATAATCCATGGCCATAATATGAAGGACGGCTCGATGTTCGGCAGCCTTGTTAAGTATGAAAAAGAGGATTATTTGGAAGGTCACCGGATCATCCGCCTCTTTGGCAGAGACTGCGAGCATATTTACGAGGTGATGGCGGTATTTCGCTCTAAGGTGTTTTACGCCACGGATGATTGCTTTAAGTTTTACAAATTCTTTGACGCAAAGACCAAGGAAGAGTTTGATGATTTTTATGACAACGTAAAGGAGATGTCTGTCTACGATACGGGAGTTACGGCCGAGTACGGCGACAGATTCATCACACTTTCAACTTGCGCCTACCATACGGAAAACGGAAGATTTGTTGTGGTGGCGAAGGAAATTGAACCCGGCGGTTTTTATGAACCGTTTGAATAAATTACATATTGGAGGGAAAAATATGAAGAAACTAATTGGGATCATTGGATCTGTGCTTGGGGCAGCGCTGATCTTCGGCATGCTGTCAGCCCCCATGAACGTGAAGGCTGCTACAAACTACAAGGTTACCTGGGATGGCAGCGACTGGTTTACCAGCGATGACGGTGGAAAGACCTGGTACAGCAAGGATTTTATTGAGACGCATTTTGCTGAGGGCGATGTTGTTGTTATCGACGGACAGAGCTCATCAAGCGGAATCCTTATGCTTAATCTTCCCGCGAGAGTCGGTGAACTCGCCGTGAGTGGCGGAGCAGTGGCTAATGTAACGGCTCCCGGAGCAGGTACCGTATACGCTACCACCGGAGGAAATACTCTTATCTTTAACGGAGACGTTGATACTCTTAATGCAAACTACGGCGCTGTAAACCAGATAAACGGAAATGTTAAGAACGTAAATGTTGCATATAAGGAAGGAAGCGTTGTCGGAGTCGGAATCACAGGAACTGTAGGAAGTGCCAACGTACTTATCGCTCCCGATAAGTGGAACCAGGTTATGGCTTCAAACTTTGCAGCCGGAACCTTCTCCATCGGAGATGACAACTTCCTTAAGACTGACCCCGCAAATTACACTCTTGCAGGCTCTGCACCTGCCGCAAATTCAGACTCATCAAGTTCAGGATCTTCAAACTCGGGAGCAGCTCTTGACAAGGTGCCTAAGACCGGAAGAAGCTTTAACGGAGTATTTATGATAAGCGCAGCCCTTCTTTTGATCGCAGGAGGAAGCGCTCTTTACATTAAAAGCAGGAAAACAAAATAGATCATCCGAAATGATGTTTTTTGAGATCTTTTAGAACATCGTCAGGAATATATAACTTACCATAGCCGGAGCCCATAAAGAGCCCCGGCTTGTTTTCTCCGTGGAAATCGCTGCCGCCGCTGATAAGAAGGTCAAAGGACTTTGCCAGTTCTCTTACATATCTTTCGTCGGCGGGAGTGTGAGTGCAGTAAAGCGCCTCTATTCCAACAAGCCCCGCTTCCTTCATCTCAGATATCAGGGTGCGGAGTTTTTCATTTGTAAGATTATAAATAAGGGGATGGGCGAGGATAGGAATTCCGCCCGCAATTAGAGTCATCTCTACCGCCTGGGTAGGGGTGACTTTTTCTCTTGGTACATATCCGGGACAGCCGGGTCCCAAGTATCTCTCAAAGGCCTCTTTTGAGCTTTTGACGTAGCCGTATTCGAGCAGGTATCTTGCAAAATGGGCACGGGTAAGAACACAGTTCGGGAACATGGAGAGCATGCCTTCGTATGTGATACCGATGCCGAGAGAGGCAAGCTTTTCTGCCATTTTTTTATTGCGTCCGTCTCTGGACTTAATAAAGCCGGAGAGCTTTCCGCAAAACTCGGGATTCTTGTAATCGATATAAAGGCCTACAACGTGTATATCGGTTCCTTCCCATTCTGTGGAAAACTCAATACCGGGTATGACTTCGGGAATAAGAGGAGTCTGTCCCTTTTTTGCGATTATATCCTCAGGGACCTTGCAGACTCCGCTTCTTAGATCATCAGCATATCCTATAGCTTCATCAAGCCCGTCAACCGTATCGTGGTCCGTAAGCGCAAAGGCGCTTAGACCGAGCTTTGTGGCATAGTCCACCAATTCTCTCGGGGTATATGTACCGTCGGATTTAGTTGAGTGGTTGTGAAGATCTATCATTTACGCTTTCTTCTTTCAAAGAGGATTTAGTTTTCGTCATCCTCGTTATTTGCTGTAAATACAGTACGCTTTCTTGCCATTTCGTCATTTGCAAGGTAATCATCGTAGCTTGTGATCTTATCGATGATAGAACCGTCCGGAAGAATCTCGATAATACGGTTTGCAGTGGTCTGTACAAACTGGTGGTCATGGCAGGAGAAAAGGGCAACTCCGGGGAACTTGATAAGTCCGTTGTTGAGAGCTGTGATTGACTCCATATCAAGGTGGTTGGTAGGCTCGTCGAAGATAAGGCAGTTTGCACCCTGGATCATCATCTTGGAGAGCAGACAGCGAACCTTTTCACCTCCGGAGAGGACCTTACATTTACTTTCGATGTGCTTTGTGGTAAGACCACACTTGGCAAGGGCAGAACGTACCTCGTACTGTGTGAAGCCTGGGAACTCCTCCCAGATTTCCTGCAGACATGTAGTCTCGATATCAGCACGCATCTCCTGCTCAAAGTAGCCAATCTCTAAGTTCTCGCCCAGCTCAACGCTACCG